>JBGTAO010000454.1:0-4409 GCA_041749835.1 Gemmata sp.
TTCCCCGATTACCCGGCAGGCACCGCACGCCAGCGCTGGCACCGCAATCTCCTCCGTAAGGCCATGCAAGCGGAAGGGTTTTCGGTTTACGAAGAGGAATGGTGGCACTTCGATTACCACGACTGGAAGAAGTACCCCATACTGAACAAGACCTTCGAGGAATTGAAGAAGTAGCTTCGGCCTCGGCAGTACCAGAGCGAATCACGGTTCGGGTGCTGGCGGTCGGGTGTCTTCGACGCCCCGCGTTTCCGTTTAGTCTGTCGTATCCCAAACCGTGGTTCTCACGATGCCGGTTGAATCAGATCCACAAGTTCAGATGTTGCTGGCTCGCCTGCAAACGGGTGATCAGTCGGCGCTGGGCGTGCTCTTCGATCTTCATCGCGAGAAGCTCCGGCGGATGGTGCAGCTTCGGCTCGATCATCGGCTTGCGGGCCGAGTGTCGCCATCAGATGTGATTCAAGAAGCGTACATCGACGCCCTGAAGCGGGCCAATCACTATTTCGAAAAGGCCGATCAACCATTCTTCGGCTGGCTGCGGCTGGTGGTTGGGCAACGATTGGCTGATCTCCATCGCGAGCACCTGGCGTTGAAGCGGAATGCGAGCAAGGACATTCCGATCTATGGGGCTCCCGGAACCGATTCCGCCTGTCTCGCGGCATGCTTGCTCGGCAACCTCAGCAGCCCGAGCCACGCCGCGAGCCGCAACGAGACGTACTCGCAGTTGGAAGAAGCACTGGAACAGATGGACCCGCTGGATCGTGAGGTGCTCGCACTCCGCCACTTCGAGGAACTGAGCAACACGGAAACGGCCTCACTGCTGGGGATTCTACCCCCCGCAGCCAGCAAGCGCTATGTGCGAGCCCTGGCGCGACTGAAAGAGGTTCTGGAGTCCTTACCCGGATTCGAATCATGACCAGTGATGACCGTGATCCCGTCGATGTCTTGGCCGAGGAATTCGCCGATCGATTGCGGCGTGGTGAGCATCCGTCGGTCAGCGATTACGCCGTGGCTCACCCGCTTCACGCCGAACAACTCCGCGACCTGTTACCCGCCGTCGCACAGATGGAATATCTGAAGCGATTCCGGCGGGCGGTCAGCGATACGGGTAAGACCGAACTGCCCGATCGCTTTGGCGACTTCCGCATTGTGCGTGAGGTGGGCCGGGGCGGCATGGGGGTGGTGTTCGAGGCCGTACAGGAATCCCTGGGCCGACCGGTCGCTCTGAAGGTGTTGGCCACGCACGCGCAACTCGATGCCACCCGCCGGGAACGCTTTGTGCGCGAAGCTCAGGCGGCCGCGCGGTTGCATCACACCAACATTGTCCCCGTGTTTGGTGTCGGCGAACAGGATGGCCTTCCGTACTTCGTGATGCAACTCATTCGGGGGGATGGCTTACACACGATCGTCCAGCGTTGGCGGCAGCAGTTGGGAAAGCAGTTCCGCGGGGCCGGATCGACTGAGGTCATACGGAAGGCCGACACCACACCGGCTTCCTCTCGCAGTCCCGAACCCGTCGTTTCAGACGTTCTGGTTCACGAAATCCAACGTGATGTTGCGAACTGGGCCTTTATTGCTGAGACCGGTCGTCAGGCTGCTGATGCCCTGCATTACGCACATCAACAGGGCGTGCTCCACCGAGATATCAAACCGGCCAACCTGCTCATCGACGAAGCGAACCAAGTCTGGGTTGCCGATTTTGGGCTCGCCAAACTGGTCGAACAAGAAGGTCTCACCGCATCGGGCGATATCCTGGGGACATTGCAATATCTGGCACCCGAATGCCTCGCGGGTGAGTCGGACGTGCGCAGCGATGTGTACGGACTTGGGGCAACGCTCTACGAATTGATCACGTTGGAACCGCCGTATGCCGCGGAAACGCCGGCTCGCTTACTCAAGCAGGTGACTGATCACGATCCGGTACCGCCACGGCAAATCAACCCCGACATTCCCCGGGATCTCGAAACGATCGTGATGAAGGCAATGGCCCGTGAGCCCCGCCAGCGCTACAGTTCTGCAAATGAGTTGGCACGCGACTTACAGGCGTTCCTCGAAGATCGCCCAATTCAGGCTCGCCGCCAATCGTGGACCAACCGAGTGATCCGCTGGTGCCGAAGGAACCCATCGACCGCGATTCTCACTGCCAGCACGGCAACGGCGCTGTTATTGACTGCGGTTGTGGGCTGGGTGGGTTATGTGCAAACCAAGCAGGCGCTGAATGCGGAAGCCAGCAGGCGGGTGGAGGCGGAACACGCGCGTTCCGATGCCGACAAGGCACGGAAGGCAACCGAGCAAGCATCGGAACGACTGGAGGTCAACCTGTCGCTGTCTCTAGAGACATTCGAGAAGGTGTTTGATGCGATCGGTGGCGGTCGGGTTGGCTTTCCGATGCGTGGCTGGGGTCGTGGCGGATCGGGTGGTCCTGGTGGCCCGGGTGCTCCTGGTGGCGGCGCGGGCCTGTTCCCGGCGATGTTCGGCCCCGGTGGTCCTGCGGGCAACGGTCCTGGACCTCCTGAAGCCGCTGACATGACAGCCGTATTGGAAGCAGTGCTGGCCTTCTACGATGCTTTCGCCAAGCAAAACGCCACCAATCCGCGGATGCAGTTTGAGGCCGGCAAAGCGCACCGGCGTGTCGGTGAGGCTCAAATGTGGATCGATCAGGAAGAGAAGGCGATTGCATCGTTTCGACGGGCTGCCACGGTGCTGGAGCAACTTGTCAAGCAGTTTCCGCAAGACGACAGTATGAAACTCGAACTGGCCCAGACCTATCTGCTCGCACCGCCGCAAACCTTTGGCCCCGAGTCGGAGAAGCCATTGGTTCGTGCGGAGGAGCTCGCACGAGCCGTGGGGCTCGATGGTCCTTCGCGGTGGGTTGTGGGCGGTGTGCACTGGCGGTTGGGTGTCCTCCGGGAAGTGGCCAAGAACTATCCGGAAGCCGAAGCGGCCTATGATGTCGCCATCGACACGCTGACCTCGGGATCGCTTACTGATCGCCCCTTCCAGGCCACTGCTGAACTGGCTTCGGCCCGTGCCGGTCTTGGTCGCGTTCTGACGCAAACCAAGCGATTGACGGAGGCAAAGGCGGTGCTTCAGCAATCGATCCAAGATCTCGCTCCCATTACCAAGTCTGGCCCACCCTATAGCCGAATGGCCCGTGAAATATCCGGGTTCACGCAATATCAACTCGCGGACGTGCTGGAACGCCTGGGCGACCGGGCAGTCGCTGAGCGAACCCGGGCTGCCGCCGAACAGATGATGAAGCAGGGTGGTCCCGGGGGTGCGGGCGGGTTCCAGTTTGGTGGCCCAGGTGGAGGCGGTGGCGGGAGCGGTGGACCCAAGAAAGGTGGTCCACCGCGGAAGAATTGATTAGGCCTATCCAACCGTCAGCGAGTTCGTGGCTCTATTACTTAAAGAGATCCGCGGGGCGAATCCCGGGCTTCCAGTCCGCGTTCTTCTTGAAGCGGAATGCGGTCGGCTTGAACTCACCGACCAGAGCCACGTTCGAACTCTCCGGGATCTTGTCTTCCAGCCCCGCGGCCCAATAGCAGGCGTTCACGATCATGCGCCGGGTCGCTTCGAATTCCAGATCTTGCGACGCACCCATCGTAGTGTTGAAGACACGTCCGGTTTTGTCGCCACTGCCCTTGTAGGTTTTGGTCCAGGCCACAGGCATCATCGGCTCGTTCTTCTTGCCAGCGACGGCAGGCGAATCGGGTTTCAGAGTGGTGGTGACTTCTCCCATCACGAGTGGTCGGCTGTCGCCTGGCAGTGGAAGGGTGACGGTGTACACATCGGTGGTTCCGAAGATCTCGCCATCCTTGATACCCCGCAGGATGGGGTGTTTGGCTGCCGATTCGTTAATGCGTCCTCGCGTTCCTTCCTTGCCGTGGTTGCCGTGGTGGGCCACCCAGGTTTCGCCCAGTACTTGCTTACCGAAGCCTTGCTTGTAGTCGGGATTGCCCGAGTTGTGCGAGTACTTGCTAAACTTGCTTTCCTTGGGAATGTTGAATGCGTGCGTCGAAGTGCGCAGGCCCACGACCGGCTTCCCCGAGTCGAGATACTCGGCGATGTGCTGCATTTGCTCATCGGGCAGATTCAGAAAGCGGGTGAAGATCACCATCAGGTCGGCGGTCTTGAGCGCTTCGAGCCCGGGAACGTTATTCACATTCGGGTTGATCGTGCCGTCCTTGTCGAGAGTAAACAGAACAGTGCATTTGAAGCCGTGCCGTTCGGAGAGAATCTTGGCGAGTTGCGGAATCGCTTCCTCGGAGCGGTATTCCTGATCGCCACTGATCAGCACGATATGCTTGCCCTTTCCGGGGCCTTCCTTGCCTTCCAAAACCACCCACGGTTGATCGGTGTCTGCCGCACTGACCGCACCGGGAAGAATCACTAAGGCAAGAAGTGCTCGG
>JBGTAO010000455.1:0-2651 GCA_041749835.1 Gemmata sp.
GCAATAATCATGGGCCGAGCGGGGTCGCGTGCCAGGGCAGCCCAAAGGGCCTTTTGGATGGCCTCAGAACCAGACGCCGCCCACATCACCTGTTGAAGCCGGTTACCTCCCGAACAGGCTTGAAGTACATTTAGCAACCGTTGTGTTGCCTGTACCTCGATCGGCGTTGCCGCGTTATATGCAGTGAGGGGAAGGGCAGCGAAGAACTCACTCCAGTCGTCGGTATCGGTATGAAAAGACCAAGAATCCCAGTTCAGGTATCCCACAAAACGCTGCATCCACTTTGACGGATTATGGCCGAGGTTGGCAACCAGAACACCGGACGTGAGATCGTAAAGTCGACGCCCTTCGGGTGTCCAGTGAAACGCCCCTGCACTTCTTTCGATTACGGTTTGCGTGGGGGTGAACGTTCGAAGTGCACGTGGTTCGAGATGGGAGATTTGATCCCGCAACTGGTTCCCCGACAGTTCTCCGGGGTGGTGAATCGAGGGCATTGGTATTCTCTCTAGACTTGCTTCGCAGCCTATGGTGATTACGTTGCATTGACAAGACAAGTTCCACCGGTGAAATGCTCGGTCAGAAGTGCCTACAGAGTTACGCCAACCCGTTATTAGACAGATTTGGAGTAGAGAATCTGCGGTTGTGCTTTGCCGGGCTCATAAAGAGCCAAGCCACCAGCCGGTGTATTGACCAGTACGATGCAACCTGGCACACCCTGGGCAGCGCGCTCCAGAATGGCTTCCATGGCTTGAACGATTGCGACACAGTTGCGATCTGCGGAAAGATCGTTGTAGTGCAGGGCGGTCATCTGGTCACAGCGCTGTTTCCGCTCCTCAGAGTTACCACCATATTCGACGTTAGCAACTTCGCGAAAGAAATGCTCAATCACTTCGATGCCATAGCCCCGTTGTGAGCGCTCATCCCATGGTTCCAGGAAGCTCCCGCTGTAATGATAATTGGGAGTGTTTTTGAATTCGTTGGGTGTTCGACCTTCGACCGTCAATTCCACACCACGCTTTCGCTGGTGGGCGTTCCAAACAGCGTTATCGAAACGGAACTGGACTTCCTGTTCCACGTAGCCAGGAAAATTATCGGGTGTCACCCAACTCGTGTGGAGATCGAACGCGGCTTCACGACCATCCGGGTAACAATAAACGACCTGGAGTTGAACGGAATCCCAGGTGTTGCCGTCGCAGGGTCCAACCAATCCACGCTGACCGGTTGCGGAAATTCGCTTGAGTCGCCAGCCTGGACCGAACGTGAAGTCGATGAGCTTCAAGTAGTGTACGGCAACATACGTCCCCGGATTCCGGCCAGTTATCCATTCCGCGAATTGCCCGATGCTGATGGATTTGGGTTCTAGCAGCGAACAGTAGCCGTTGTTGACATGCTGAAGGACTCCCTCGGTCACGAGTGTCCGGAGTTTCTTGTGATCCGGATCGGCCAGTTTATGGTACACTACCTTGGCAAGTACCTGCTTTTGTCGAGCAAGGGCACGTAGATGCTCGAGTTCTTCGAGCTTAAGCACTGAAGGCTTTTCAATCAGGACGTGTTTACCTGCAGTCAGGGCCTGCTTCGCAAGTTCGAAATGCCTGTCGTCAGGTGTCGCGATGCAGCAAACATCAAGCTCTTGCCAGTGAGCTGCAGTGAGAGCCCCACAGATGCTCTGGCATTCTCCATGCAAATGACCGGTGGCTAGGAGATAGCGATCCGCACGTGCGCCCGTCCGCGACACCAATGCCTTGAGAGTGATTGAGACGGGGCCAGTATCTGAATCATAAAGCGGGCGATGCGAGACAGCTTCGAAGAATGGACGATAGGTTTCATCGAAGATCATGCCGACGCCAAACATGCCAACACGGAGTCGCGGCGTTCGTTTCGAGGTCGCAATGGCTGACTGGTTCATGTTTGAGATGGTACTGGCAGCACCGGCGTGGGTCGAGAGGCCGGTGAATTATCAATACATAACAAACATTACCAGACGCGTTCTGATTGCAGGCGATTTGTGGCAAATCAGAACGCGAACTCGAGTCGCGTCCGATAATGTACATTATGTAATGTTATGGGCCGCAAAGAATTGCCACCGTGACTGCGGGGTTATCGCCCGCATCCCTTAACCCAAGAGGCCGATCTGGCGAAACTTTCTGTATCGTCTTTCCAGCAATTCTTCGAGCCCAAGTGAAGTAAGTTCTTTCAGGTGCCGGGTCAAAGACAGCTTGAGGGTGTTGGCCATTTCGCGTGGTGCCCGGTGTGCACCTCCAACCGGTTCGGGCACCACATGGTCAACGACACCAAGTCGCAGGAGATCGGGTGCTGTCATCCGCAATGCACCCGCAGCAAGTGGTTTGGTTTCGTCCGTCGCCACTTTCCACAGGATACCGGCACAGCCTTCGGGGCTGATCACCGAGTAGTACGCATGTTGCAAGATCCCCACGCGGTCTCCAATCCCAATTCCGAGCGCGCCACCTGAACCACCTTCCCCGATGACTACGCAGATGATCGGTGTCGCCAACCGAGTGAGTTCAAAGATGCTCGTTGCGATCAACTGGGCCTGCCCACGCTCCTCGGCCCCAATGCCGGGGAATGCACCTGGCGTATCGATCAGGCAAATGACTGGCAATCGATACTTTGCAGCCATGACCATTTTGGAG
>JBGTAO010000456.1:0-10473 GCA_041749835.1 Gemmata sp.
TTGAAACTCTTTGCAGAGGTGCGCCAGGCAGAGCCCGATAATCCGCATGCGCACTTCTGCGCAGGGATCATCAACCTCTATCAGAACAACCTCGACGAGGCCGGAAAGTTCTTCGAGACGGTCACCACACTCGATCCGAACGATGCCAACTCGTGGTACTACCGTGGCATCAGCATTGCGGATTCTTCCGAATCGCCTCAGGCCAAAGAGTATTTCGAGAAAGCGCTCAAACTGAATCCGTATTTGAACGCCGCACGCTATGCACTGGCGCAACATGGCCTTGTTGAGAGTGATGAACGAAAGGTGATGCTGCTCGATGAGCACCAGGCGTTGATCCGAGCGAATTGGGAAGCGGAGTCGGCGATTAAGTATAGCGAAATGGGTCGCTATGCCGATGCGATCGGGAAGTCGCCTGCACCCCCGGGCGAGTTCGTCGTTTTGCCTCTGTTCGAAGCTCTGAGTCAATCGAAGATCACCCTGCCGCCCAACTGCTCCTGGGCCACATCGAAGACGCTCGATGAACTCCACCGGTTCCTCCGCCAGCGCTTTGGCAGCTCCATCGTGGTGATTGATTATAACCGCGATGGCAAAGACGATATCTTGTTGCTTTCTGCGATTATGTTGGACGGGCAACCACGTAATCTCCTGTTACGCAACGAAGGCGGTGGCCGCTTTGCGGATGTCACAGCCGAGGTTCAGTTGCTGCAACAGCCGGGCAGCATCGGTGCTGCGGTTGCGGACTTCGATAACGATGGCTTCCAGGATGTTGTGCTCACCAGTGCCACGGGGTTGCGCCTGCTGCGGAATTCGGAAGGCAAGCAGTTCGAAGACAAGACGGCGTTGGCCGGCTTCGACAAGCGACCCGGAGTGTATCTGGGTGTGTCGTGGGTGGATCTCGATCAAGATGGCGACCTGGATCTGATCGCGGCCCGCTACGCCGATACCGTTGAGCACACACAGCAACAACTGCGTGGCGAGAAGATCGCGGCGACTGGGCAACTCGAAATCTATGCCAACGCTGGCATCGCTGCGGCAACGAATCCGGGCGAACCGACTCTTCCATTGAGTGTTAGTTTCCAGCGACTGACGCAGCCCGAGGCCCTCCAAGTAGTCGGCCCAGTTATCGGGGTTGTCGCGACAGATGTTGATGCGGATCGCGATATCGATTTGCTCGTGCTCGTTGATGGACAAGCCCCCATCACGATCCAGAACGATCGCTTATTGCGCTTCCACCGCGATGAACCCGTGACAACTTCAGCACTCAATTGGATCGGTGGTCTCGTGCTCGATGCGAACAGCGATGATCAGCCCGATCTGGTCTTTCTTGCTGCCGACGCAGGGCCGGAAATCCGGATCAGCCAATCTGATCGAGCAGGGATTCCCGCTTCCAAACGCTTCGTCGCCGGCACAACGGATTCGCCGCACTTGATCTCGGCGCAGGTTGTGGATCTGGATCTTGATGGCCGATCCGATCTGGTTGGCCTCGGCGTGGACCGGAAGCCCATCTTTCTGCAGGGCGATGGCTCCGGGAAGTTCTCCCGCAAGCAACAACCATTCGGCCCTGCGGCGGAGGCGACCCCCGACCTTACCGCCCTTGTAGTTGTCGATTTTGATGCTGATGGCAATCCCGATCTGATCACGCTTTCGGGAACCGAAGGGCCAAAACTGTTCCAGAACCGTGGTAACGGTAACCAGGGTTTGCGGGTGAATCTGACTGGAAAGCGCGATGTCGTCACTGGGGCGGCATCGGGCAAGAATCAACGCACCAACGCGGATGGTATCGGCTCCTGGGTGCGTGTCCACGCAGGGCCGGTGCAGAGTGCTGCCGAATACACCACACGCTCGACAGGGCTGGGGCAGTCTCAAATGGCTGTTCAATTCGGACTGGGGAAGGCAAACACAGCCGATGCCGTTCGGGTGCGTTGGCCCGATGCGGTGACTCAGGCGGAACTCAATGTCCCGGCCGGGGCTATCACGATTCTGGAATACAACCGCAAGCCAACTTCCTGCCCGGTCTTGTTTAGCTGGGATGGTGAGCGGTTTGCATACGTTACCGATTTCCTGGGTGCTGGGGCGCTCGGTGAAGCCGGTCCCGATGGTTCGCTGCGAATGCCACGACCCGAGGAATCGGTGAAGTTGGAACCCTCACAACTCAAGCCCCGTCACGGGAAGTATACGCTCAAGATCGCAGAACCCATGGATGAGGTGCTCTACCTCGATCGCCTCCGCCTGGACGTGCTCGATCACCCTGGGGATCTTGCCGTCTATCCCGACGAGCGATTTGTGACAGTTGGTGATCAACCCAGCCAGCGGCGACTTTACTTCCGTGATTCGGAGCGACTGTTCCCAAAGAAAGCAATCGACCATCGCGGGCATGTGGTCACAAACCTCCTTCAAGCACGGGATGGCAACACAGTCAGTACGTTCGCGCTACGCACCTGGCTCGGCTACGCGGAGGAACACTCTGTGGAACTTCACTTTGGCGAGCCACTCACGAAACTCGCCCGCGACCGCAAGACTTATCTCGTCCTTGCAGGGTGGACTGATTACCCCTATCCCGAATCGATCTATGCTGCCACGCAAGCCGGGCTGCCCACGATTGCTCCGGTTCTGGAACAGAAACAAGCCGACGGAAGCTGGAAACCACTGGGTGATCTGGGCTTCCCTGCCGGCCTCACCCGTGTCATGACACGCGACGTGAGTAACTGGATCGACCCGGCGGCTGGTCCCGTACGTATCCGGACCAATTTGCAAATCCATTGGGATCAAATCTTCCTGGCACCCGAAGCTGATTCGAGCACGGTGAGCGTGACCGAAT
This sequence comes from Gemmata sp., assembly GCA_041749835.1. GTDB lineage: Bacteria > Planctomycetota > Planctomycetia > Gemmatales > Gemmataceae > Gemmata. Next base: position 2,819 of record JBGTAO010000456.1, read on the forward strand.
TACCCGTTGAACGAGCGGTACTCGAACACCGTGGCTTCGTGCAAGAATACACACCCAATGGGAAGCCGCCGATTGCCTACGATTACGATCGCCTGGAAATGGTTTCCGTCACACCCTGGAAGGGCCGCGTGACCCGAACCGGCCTCGTTACCGAATTGTTGAATGCCACCGATGACCGCCATGTGCTGTGTGGCCCGGGCGACGAGATCACTGCGGAGTTCTCAGCGGCGTCCGAGAAGCCTTTGCCCAATGGGTGGAAGCGATCCTTCATTCTCCGCAGTTGGGGCTACTGCAAAGACACGTCACCGACGACCGTCAGCGGTGGAGTGGTTGGACCGATCCCATACCGCGGGATGAAACAGTATCCCTATGATCCACTTCGTGAAGCACCGCCTGCCGATGTCACTGAATATGATCGAATCTGGAACACGCGACCCATGGGGCAACGCTGAGGCGACGAACTCCACAAATAACGCCCATGCTCAACCGTAGCCATATCGACGGATGATATCGCCCCAGCGTTTTTCAATTTCACTGCGCTGGGCATCCGTCAAACTGTACTTGTTGGTTTCGTACCCGTCGGTTTGGTCAAGATACTGCTTCAAACGTGGGCGTGCTTGCTCAAAGTCACCCAATTGCAACTCTTGGTAAACCTTTTGCAATTCACCGACCGGATCGTGGACGAGATCCTCGTATTTCAATTCGTGGAACTGACCGGGTTTGAGTAACGGTCGCGCCTCTTCAAGCCGTTGATAGATCACACGGTACTCTTCAAATACCTTCTCCTCCAACTGGACTGCCGACGACGTTTGGAAGCAGTGGCGGGCAGTCAAGGATTTCCACAAGTTCACTGTCGACGAGAAGACAACAGCCGGGTCGCGCACGATGTGGACAAACCGAGCCTTGGGGAAGAGTTCCAGGAGGATCGGGATTCGTGCGGTGTGCGGGGGTGACTTTAAGACCAGGCGGCGTTGATCACGAAAGCTGATGGTCTGAAGGAAGCGATAAAAGGTTCGCTTCCAGCGCTCCCGTTCTCCGTGTGATAGTCCGGAAAGGTCGAGCGATCCTGGATACATGGGAGCCGCTCGTGGGAATGCGACGTCGATGTAAGTGCTCGGTGAACCGAGTAAACACAAGGCAAACTCGTCTTCCTGTGGCCGATCCCAGCCGGCCGCCATGTTATCCATGGGGCGTTGCTGCGGGGCCAGCCAGGGCAGATAGGTCTTGAAGAATCGCTCGCTCACCAGACGATGGTTCGGGTTGAAGCACGCGAAGAAATCGGGATAGTTGAACTGAGGATCTTGGATCAGCAACTCGTGCAGTAATGTCGTACCTGTTCGCCAGTGACCAATCACGAAGAGCGGTTCATTTGTGATCTCCGTGCGCGCAAGTTCATTCCCGTACTGGCCATTCTGCATCCAACGCAACACGAGGTTCATCGTTGAGGTCAACGACACAATCCCGGCGATATACCAATATTTCGGGTGAATCAGAAACCGGTTGCGGACCAGCAGTTTCATCCAGGTCACGGTATCTGTGCCCTGCAGGAACCGTGGTGCCCAGCGTCGGGAGGGCACGCGCCCCTTGACGGCCTTCTGTGCTTCAGTCGGAGACTGTGCAGCGTTCATTTCCTCGGGCATCCGCTCGTTCTCCAACCCGGCTGTTGCAACACACGGAACGTGTCCAGTCAATCGAAATGTTGCATGCTGGCAAGGTGGTTTCGGTACGCTTCACTGCTTGCGTTGTCAGAACCCGGCCCGAGAGAGTACGATGGTGCGAGACGTTAATGGATCAAGGACCGGCGCGATGCCAAGAACCAAAGCCAATGCCCAAACCAATCCGACTCCGGAACAGCCGGGAACACCTACGGACTATACCGTGGTGGCGCGGCGTTACCGCCCCCAGCAATTCGCGGAACTGATTGGTCAAGAGCATGTCTCCAATGCGTTGGTGAACGCGCTGCAATCCAATCGGGTCGCACACGCATACCTTTTCACCGGCGCACGGGGAGTGGGCAAAACCTCTGCCGCACGCATTCTGGCCAAGGCACTGAACTGTGTTCAAGGCCCCACACCGACGCCCTGCGATGTTTGCGACAGTTGCAAGGCGGTTGCACTCGGTGAAGATGTCGATGTTTTGGAAATCGACGGTGCAAGCAACAACAAGGTCGAGGAGATCCGGGAATTACGCCAGAACGTCGGCTTTCGCCCCACACGTGGTCGCTACAAGATCTACATCATCGACGAAGTTCACATGCTCTCCACCTCGGCGTTTAATGCACTGCTCAAGACGCTCGAAGAACCGCCACCGCAGGTCAAGTTCATTCTCGCGACCACCGAGGTTCAGAAGATCCCGATTACAATCTTGTCGCGCTGCCAACGGTTCGATTTCGCACAGGTCGGCCCGACCAAAATCTTCGAACAACTCCAGCGAATTGTGGAGCGGGAAGGGCACCCTGCCGACGACGAAGCCCTGAAGCTGATTGCCCGGCGGGCGAACGGTTCCATGCGGGATTCGCAATCCCTGCTGGATCAACTCCTGGCTTCCACCGAGAGCCGCTTGACGGTGCAACAGGTTTGTCTCGTGCTCGGGACGGCCGGCGATGATCGGGTCATTGCGCTGGCCACATCGATTCTGAAAAGCGACTCAGCCGCGGCGCTGCAACAGATCGAAGATCTCGTTGATCACGGGCTCAACCTCAGCGACATACTCGATCAGCTAATTGGGCACTGGCGAGCACTCATGATTGGGAAGTGCGCTGGGAGTGCGAGCACGAGCCTACCGCTCACCGGGGTTCAGCAAGAAGCCCTGGCTGCTCAACTACCCCAGGTCACACTCGATGCGGTACTTGCTGGCCTCGAAGTGTTGACAACCACACGTGCCCGGATGCGGGACTCGGTTCATAACCAGCTTCTACTCGAACTGGCAGTTGTCCGCCTGGCAAGGCTGGAGGAGTTACTGCCTGTCGGGCAACTGATTCAATTGCTGACAACGACCACCAGTGAGCCTGGAGATGGCACTCCGGCAGCGACTCGCCGCGGAACTGGGCAACTCCCAGTCGGAGACCCTGTAAAAAAAAACCACCTAGGAACAACGAATCGGATTCAAGAAACGAATGAAGTGCAAACCCTTGCTCCGGTGCAACTTGCGGTTCCGGAAAACGGGGCAAACTTCACGGCCACCCAGTTCCAGAATCTCCTCGAGAAGTCCCCGATACTGGCAAATCACTTACAATTAGCCCAACCTCCTGCAATTTTCGGGCCAAACTCACTGGTATTTCGTTTCGAACCCCGCTATACTTACGCCTACGACATTTGTTCCACGGATGCTAACGTGTTGCGAATCAAAGAATGGCTTCAGCATTTAACAGGGCAGGCCTACACGATCCGGATGGAGTTGATTAACGGAATAGCCGAAATGGCGACAACTCCAACCGCGAATCAACCAGGAGAACGCCGTAAGCAACTCATGAATCTGCCGATCTTCCGCAAAGCCAGTGAGGCGCTCGGTGCACAAATTTGGCATGTCGACGATGAATTCTCTCCGCAATCGCCGTTCGGGGCGCGGACCGAGAAATCACAGGCGCAAGAACCCGAGGAGTTCTAACACCATGTTCAAAGAGTTCGGTGCCATGATGAACTTGCTCCGCAATCAGGGGCAACTCCAGGAGGAGCTTCAGAAGTTCCAGGCGAAAGTCGGGACAATCTCCGCCGAGGGAACCGCGGGTGCGGGGCTGGTGACTGCGAAAGCGAACGGTCGTCTCGAGATCCTTTCCGTGCGATTCTCAGACGAAGCCATGCTGCTCAATGATCGTGAGATGCTGGAGGATCTCGTGGTCGCTGCGACAAATCAGGCGCTCGCCAAAGTTCGGGAATTACTGGCGCAGGAGAGCGCGCAGATGGCGGGCAACATGGGAGTTCCTCCGGGTTTGATGAGCGGTGGCTTCCCGGGTTTGAGCTGACAATTGCTCACCCACATTCACACCTCGAGTGCAAGACGGAGTTCGCACGTGCCTGAAGTGAAGGGAGTAATCGAGAATCTGTTAGAAGAGCTGACCAAGCTTCCCGGGATCGGTCCGAAGAGTGCCGAGCGAATTGCGCACTACCTCCTGGCTGGTGATCGCGGGAATGCCATCACGCTAGCATCGGCTCTGGAAATCGTGGCCCAACGGGTGCGAGCTTGCCGCGAGTGCTTCAACCTGACTGATGGGGAAGTGTGTTCCATCTGTTCCGATCCGAAACGAGATCCGGCATTGATTTGCGTTGTGGAGTCGCCGCGCGATGTGACCTGTTTCGAACGAGCCGGTAGCTTTCGCGGGCGTTACCACGTGCTGGGTGGCCGATTGGCTCCATTGGATGGTATGGGACCGGACCGACTTACCTTTACGAATCTGGTTGAGCGAGTTCGTCGCGGGGGCATTCGCGAAGTGATTCTTGCCACAAGCCCAACGCTTGAAGGAGATGGAACTGCCCTGTTTGCCTCGAACTTGCTCGCGAGTTGTAATGTCACGGTCACGCGATTGGCACGAGGTTTGCCATCAGGTAGTTCCTTGGAATTAGCCAACGCGCAGATGCTTGCGGAAGCCCTGGATGGTCGCCGGGTGTTCTAGCACGACGGCACAGCGGTCTGTGAATTTGGTCCGGATTGCGATGCCCATTCGCAGCTACCGAATCGCAGCTATCTGTGATGGTGAATAACGGAGACGGAGACGATGAGCGGTATGAGACTCGGTATGGATATGGTCATGCGGCCGGATCAGAAAATGATCTTGGCCCCACGCATGATTCAATCCATGGAGATCTTACAACTCCCAATTGCCGACCTCCAAGCCAAGATCGAGAAAGAGTTACAAGAGAATCCGTTCCTGGAGCAGCGCGAGAAGCACGCCGAGGAAGGTGAGATTCTCCCTGAAGTCGACCCAACAACAACTCCACTCAAACACGATGACACAGGAGATCTCGAATTCAGTCGGCTCGACGTGATCAACCGCGATTGGGACGGCCACTTCGATGAAGAGCACCGCGGCAGCCGTTCGTCTGTTGAAGAAGAGGGAGACCGGAAACTCGATGCCATGGCCAACATGGCGAACCGGCCACAATCATTGCAGGATCATCTCGCTGAACAATTAGGTGAGATGGAACTCACGGAAAGTCAGCGACGTCTAGCACGCCATATCTGTAGCTTCGTCGATCGCACCGGTTACATGGGAACACGGGAAAAGGCCAGCGAGGACGACGACAAGGACACATTCCGCCCCGTAACCGTGGCCGACATGGCCATGCTCTACGACGAACCCATTACTTCCGACACAGTCGAGGACACACTTCTCTACGTTGTCCAGAAACTCGATCCACCTGGGATCGCCGCTCGCGATCTGAAAGAATGCTTACTGTTACAACTCACTCCGGAAACTCCGCTGTGCGAGGTATTACGCGTATTGATCCGCGATCACCTGGAAGATATCGCCTACAACCGAATTCCGGTGATTCACAAGGCAACTCGCTTCGATATTGCCACCATCCAAGAAGCGATCGAAGCTCTGCAACACCTGGATCCCAAACCCGGGCTGAAGTTCGCGGAAACGGGCACACAATATGTCATGCCCGATGTGATCGTCGAACGGACAGATGATGACACTTATTCGGTGCGGTTAACCGAGGAATGGATTCCGAAGATTCGAATCAGCCGGCGTACGGTGGAGTTGATCCGCAATAAAGACCTGGATGAAAAGGTGCGAGAGGAACTTCGCAAGAAGCTCCAATCTGCGGACTGGCTCGTGAAGGCTGTCGAACAACGCCGCAATACGCTGCTCAAAGTCACGCGGGCGATCATTGATCATCAGCGGTTGTTTCTCGATGCCGGTCCCGAATACATTCAGCCGCTGAAGATGCAACAGATTGCCGACCAAGTGAAGGTTCACGTCACCACGGTCAGTCGGGCTGTTGATGATAAGTGGGTGCAAACCCCACGCGGCGTGTTTCCGCTCAAGCGCTTCTTCGGCGGTGGCCGCAAGAATGACCAGACCAATGAGGACGTTGCCTACGAGGTCATGAAGCAGAAGTTGTTGGAACTTGTCGCCAATGAAGACAAATCCATGCCACTCTCGGATGAAGAGCTTGTGACTCGACTCAACGACGCGGGCTATCCCGTGGCCCGGCGGACCGTCACCAAGTATCGGAAAATGTTGAACATCCCGTCGAGCCGCCAGCGGAAAGACTGGTCGCTTCCCTGAGCGAGCGCAGTTGGAAGCCTGTGTTCCCATTGAGATCGTGGCGACCCATTTGTTTCGCTTACCCCGATTTTCCCTCTCCCAAAATTATCATGCCACCCCTCGACACTGAAGAACTTCTCATCAAACAGGGTGGCGGAGAGCGGGCCATTGCTCGACAACACGAGAAGGGTCGCATGACCGCGCGGGAACGCATCGCCAAACTTCTCGATGCAGATCATGAGTTTCTGGAACTTGGACTTTGGGCCGCCTGGAAGATGTACTCGGAATGGGGCGGGGCACCTTCCGCGGGAGTCGTGACCGGGATCGGTTGCGTGGCGCGCCGCTGGTGCATGATTATTGCCAACGATGCTACGGTGAAGGCCGGTGCGTTCTTTCCCATGACCTGCAAGAAGGTGCTCCGGGCTCAACGCATCGCATCCGAAAATCGATTACCGCTGATCTACCTTGTGGACTCGGCCGGCGTCTTTTTACCTCTGCAAGATGAAGTCTTTCCGGATGAGGATGATTTCGGTCGCATCTTTCGGAACAACGCCGTCATGTCCGCTGCGGGAATACCGCAGTTCGCGGCCATCATGGGAAACTGTGTTGCCGGTGGCGGCTACCTCCCGGTCCTTTGTGATACGCTCTTGATGACAGAAGGAAGTGGGCTCTATTTGGCGGGGCCTGCACTCGTCAAAGCAGCGATTGGCCAGGTTGTCGATTCGGAATCGCTCGGTGGAGCGAAAATGCATGCCGCAATCAGTGGAACCATCGACTACCGTGAACCGAACGACGAAGCCTGCCTCGATCGCCTCCGAAGATTGGTGGATGCACTTCCCGCAGAAGCTGAACTCCATCTGGCTCCCACATCTCACACACCCGATGCGTTCGAGCAGTTTAGCCAGAGTGAGTACGACATCCGCGACCTGCTGAAGCTCATTCTCGATGATGCCCCATTCGATGAATATAAGGCCGATTATGGCCAGACTCTCGTTTGTGGCCTGGGTCGCCTCGGTGGCCATGCGATCGGAATTGTGGCGAACCAGAGATTGCGTATGAAAGCCGCGGACGGGCCAATGCAATTCGGTGGTGTGATCTATGTGGACTCCGCGGAGAAGGCGGCTCGCTTTGTCATGGACTGCAATCAACTGCGCGTTCCCATTCTCTTCATCCAGAATGTCAACGGGTTTATGGTGGGGAAGGATTCCGAGGAGAATGGCATTATCAAAGCAGGTGCGAAGCTGGTGAACGCGATCTCCAATAGTGTGGTTCCCAAGCTCACCTTGATCACGGGAGGCTCCTTCGGTGCGGGGAATTACGCCCTCTGTGGCAAAGCGTTCGATCCGCGCTTCATCGTGGCCTGGCCCACGGCTCGCTACGCAGTCATGGGTGGTGATCAGGCTGCCAGCACGCTACTCGATGTTCAGGTCCAGGCGCTCAAACG
>JBGTAO010000457.1:0-7604 GCA_041749835.1 Gemmata sp.
GTTATGGCGAGGGAACCGGTGAGCCAAGATCTCGTTTTGGCTGGGTTCGGTCCACTCGATGATGTCAATAAACTGGCCGCCGATCCAGCTACCCAATCCCATTGGTGCCTCCCGGTGAAACAGATGTGGCTTTGATAGCAATATCGTGGCCGAGCAGTTCATCCGAGGCAATGGAAAAGTGGGCGCAAGTCCATCACCAATGGGCAGAGCGGCGCTATCGTCCGGTGGGGCTCGGGCGATCAATATAACCCTTTGGCCCAATCCGAATGTCGTCTTCGAGAATCGTTAACCGTTCCCTTCCACGGGTTTCCTGCTGCGGGATGTTGTAGCCCGACGCATCGGCTGGCCCCGTTTGGCGTACGGCCAACGGTCCTGCGAATCGGGAACACCCGAAACTGGAACACAGGAGAAGTGTCAGGAAGCAGAGTTTGCGTGCCATGTGGGGACACCCATGTCGAGGCGCGGAATCCGTACCGTGCCATTATCGCCCCACCAGGTGGCGACACTTGGGATCAGTTGAAAAGTGTCGGCACGGTTATCACGCACCACGACTTACTGCCGGTATAATCCACGTACCTCTTCCAGTTTGGCGAGTTGCCACGGGTTGAGCCTCGCTAGCCGACCCCATAAGATACTTGCGACCTTCCTTCAAACCCGTTCTTCCGCCAACCGGTCGGGCACCATCGCCTCGGGTTTGGTTTACCCCGCCCGTGGGGCTCAAGTTATGGCGAAGTTGCCCAAGATTCCGAGCGCAACGCGTGTCGAATATCCCGACGACATCTTCAAAGACACCCGGATGTCGTTTGGCGATCACATCGAGGAATTGCGCGATCGGATGCTGAACGCGCTGAAGTGGCTGCTCCTGTTCATGGTGGTCGGTTTTATTCTGGACGCAATCGGCAAAAGCGTGGGCAACCCGCGGATCGGTATTGCATTCCCGATGATGGAAGTGATCACGGAACCGATCAAGCAACAAGTGAGTGATTTTTATAACCGACGGAACGAACGCATTCGGGCCAATAAGCTCAGTGACCTGCGGCAATCCGACCCTCAGGAGGTCACCCGAATTCGGGAGAAGCTCAAAGAGAATAAATTCAACCTCTCATCACTCACGAGCGAAGAACGGCAGATCTTACTGGGTGCGCCGGATGAGTTGGACGTGGAAATCGATACCAATGCTTTGGAGCCACTTTACGGACCGCCGCGACCTGGCACACCTCCCACGCTGGCCTTCAAACTCCGCGTCTACCCCGCTCAACTCAGCTACATGAGCAACAAAGGTGAGGGACTGCTCGAGTCCAAGGAACACCTTTCGACACTGAGTGCCCAGGAGGGATTTGTCGTCTACTTCAAGGTGCAAATCCTGTGTGGAATCGTTCTGGCGAGTCCATTCATCCTGTACCAGTTCTGGGCGTTCATCGGGGCGGGGCTGTATCCGCACGAGAGGCGGTATATTTATGCCATGTTCGGCCCCAGTGTGTTTCTGTTCTTATTCGGAGTACTCTTGTGTCAGTTTGTGGTGCTGCCCGGAGCAGTGAAGGCCCTGCTCAGCTTCAATGAATGGCTGGGGTTCGATCCGGATATTCGCTTGAATGAATGGCTAGGGCTCGCAATTATTCTCCCGCTGGTGTTTGGGGTCTCGTTTCAAACACCACTGGTCATGGTGTTCCTGAATCGCATCGGCATGTTCACAGCGGGGGATTATCTCTCGAAGTGGCGCTATGCCTGTATCATCATGGCGGTGTTCGCAGCACTTCTGACTCCCACGCCCGACGCCGTCACGATGCTGTACCTGTTTGTCCCGATGTTCGGGCTTTACCTGATTGGAATCGCATTCTGCTACTTCTTCCCCGCACCAATCTTCGAGGACGAGGACATTGAGGCAGCCGAAGAAGTCTCCGTATAGGGCCTCCCTACGAGTTTCGATGGGGGCAAGTGAAGCATGTTGAACGCAGACTCGAGCGGCGTGAATGTCTTTCTGGTCGGGGCTGGTCCTGGTAGCCCAGGCCTCTTGACGATGCGAGCGGCCGAGGTGCTGGGTCTCGCCGACTTGGTCGTCTACGACCAACTCGTGCCAGAACGACTACTCGAGTTGGCTCCGCACACGGCACGCAAGCTCTGCGTTCGGGATCTGCCCGGACAACACCCCGATAAATACCCGCACATCCATCAATTGCTGATCGAGACAGCCCGCGCAGGAAAAACTGTGGTGCGGTTAAAGGGTGGCGACCCACTCATCTTCGGGCGTGGCGGCGAAGAAGCAGAAGCGTTGCGCTCAGCAGGCGTGCGCTATGAGATCGTCCCGGGTGTGACCGCTGCCCTGGGTGCCGGTGCCGTGCTGGAAATTCCGCTAACTCATCGCAATTACGCCAGTGCAATCGCCTTCATCACCGGCCATGAACTCCCCAATAAGCCCGGTAATCGCCTCGATTGGAAGTCGATTGCCAACTTTCCTGGCACTCTGGTGGTGTACATGGGGATTGCCCGATTACCCGTGATTGTCGCCGAGTTGCTCAAACATGGTAAGCATCCGCAGACTCCCGCGGCGATTGTGGAACGCGCCACATGTGGCGAGCAGCGTTCCGTTTATTCGACTCTGGAATCGCTCGAAACTTCGAGGCGAAGCGCGGGTCTCGAAGCCCCGGGACTGATTATCATTGGTGAGGCCGTTGGTCATCGTGCTCCGAACCCGTGGTTCGAATCGCGGCCGCTATTTGGTTGCCGGGTTCTTGTGACCCGGCCACGGCATCAAGCGGAGGGGATGGCCCGCAAGCTTGAATCACTTGGTGCGGTGGTCTATCGTTACAGTCCTGTGGCGATTCAGCCCCCCACGGACTGGGCAGAGGTTGATTCCGCGATCGAGCAACTTCGGTCGGCCGAGTGGGATTGGCTGGTGTTCACGAGTGCAAACGGTGTACGAAGCTTTATGGAACGGTTGCTGAGTCTGGGGCATGATACCCGTGCGCTTGCGCGTGTGCGGATCGCGGCTATCGGACCCAAAACTTCGGACGCATTGCGGGGCTTCCACGTTAACGCCGATTTGGTACCCGAGAAAGTCTTTTCATCAGAAGGTCTGAGTGCGGCGCTGCTCGACCACGTCCGGGGACAGAGGGTGCTCCTGGCACGGGCCAATCGTGGTCGTGAGCTCCTGGTCCAGGAACTGGCCAAAACCGCATCACGGGTTGAGCAGATCACCTGCTATCAGCAGATCGATCAGCACCACCCTGAGAATACGGTTCTCGACGCGTTACGGCGTGGTGAAATTCAGTACGTCACTCTACCCAGTTCGAGCATCGCACGCGGTATGATCGGAGCGTTCGACGATACGATTCGTGGTCGAGTCATCCGGGAAGAAATCCGGTTGATCGCCATTAGCCCTGAGACCGGGAAGGCGATCACCGAACTCGGGCTACCGGTGAGTGCATGTGCAGATGTCTACACGGAAGACGGGCTAATCTCAGCAACAATTCTGCTTGCGCGGAATCATCATCATAAATGATGGGCGTTACTTCAAATCCCGCATCGCATTCCACGCGAGATACGTGACGACGGCGGCAGCGAGCAGCCCGAGAATATCGACTGTGACAAACGGCCCACCGCCGAACGGTACGCCGGCAATCAGGTCCATCAGGAAAATCAACAACATCAGGCTCGCAATCCCGAGTGATGCGTAGCAAAGAATCCTGTCCATCGCCCGACCTTTCCACGGTGCCGCGATCAAAACGGACATATCGCACTCTCCGGGCCAACCCGGCATTGGCCATCAGGATAGGGCGAGTCCCCGCAGCCGGACACGGGATGGGGGTAAAGGTGTCGGAATTCTACAACCCCTTCGCCAAGTCGCAACTCTCTGAAGTTGGGACGTTGCCCCTCACTTGGCATTTCACCCCGGGCGAGCCCTACAACCCATATCAATCTTACTTAATGAAACTCTAGCTGCGCCCAGAACAGAGGAGAAGCCGATTGAATCGTGTCCGGCGTCTGACTTTACCGAACGAAACCAGGCAGTAAATGGACTCTGAATGTTTTTCAATCGTCTCTCTTTGACTGTGTGCGATGACCGGACAAAAACGACAGCCTGGCAGTTCTCACTGGGTTCCCGCTCATGAGCATTTCCGGTAGTGTAACATCGTAATTTTTGCCGACTGCCACCTCAAGGGAGCGCAGCGATGCCTGCAGCACTGACTGAGTTTGCCGTGCATCTGCGACCAAATGATAATATTGCAGTAGCCCGCCGCCCTATTCCACCCGGCACCACTATCCAATTCGATGGTCAGGCACTTCAGGTCCCGACTCCGGTGAAAATGGGGCACAAGTTTGCGATTCGCTCAATTCCTGAAGGCGACCCGGTTCTGAAATATGGTCAGGTGATTGGCTTTGCAGCCCGCACCATTGCGGCAGGCGAGCATGTTCATGTCCACAATGTTAAGATTAGCCGACTCGACCACGACTATGCACATGCCACACAGGTACCTGCGCCCTTACCCCTGCCGGACGAATATCGAACTTTCATGGGGTTTGATCGCGGTGCGGATCGCCCCGATCATCTTCGTTACGGGACGCGGAACTACTTGGCAATTATTAGTACGGTGAACTGTTCTGCCAGCACCAGTAAGTACATTGCGGAGCGGGTCCGCGCTACCGGAATCCTTGAACAGTACCCTAATGTGGATGGTATTGTCGCTATTGTGCATCGCCAGGGTTGCGGTATGCAGTTTGATGGCCCAGACCATCTCCAACTCGACCGCACACTCGCCGGTTTCGCACGCCATGCGAACATCGGAGCCTTTTTGCTCGTGGGATTGGGGTGCGAGATTGTTCAGGCATCACACCTCATCCAGAATGAACACCTCGAATTGATGCAACTCGGTGGGACCATTGCGACTCCCCTGTCACTGAGCATTCAGGAGTGTGGCGGGATTGGCAAAACGGTTGAGGCGGGCGTGAAGGCCGTCACTGAACTCTTGCCACGAATCAACGCTGTTAAGCGCGTGCAACTTCCCGCCAAGCACATTATCTTGGGTACCAATTGCGGTGGTTCCGATGGCAACAGCGGTGTGACTGCGAACCCGGCACTCGGTGTAGCCAGCGATTTGATCGTGCAACAAGGGGGCACAAGTATTCTTGGGGAGACCCCAGAGATCTATGGAGCGGAGCACATCTTGACTCGTCGTGCAGTGACCCCAGCGGTTGGCGAAAAACTCGTCGCGCGGATCAAGTGGTGGGAAAAGTACACCTCGATGTTTGGTGCGGAGATTAACAACAACCCAAGCCCTGGTAACAAAGAGGGCGGACTCACCACGATTTACGAGAAATCCCTGGGTGCAATCGCCAAGGCCGGGAGTACAGCGATGGTTGACGTTTACCAGTACGCGGAACCCGTAACCGCGAAAGGGTTCGTGGTGATGGACACTCCCGGCTATGATCCCGTGAGTATGACGGGGATCGTGGCCGGTGGGGCGAATGTCTGTGTTTTCACAACTGGTCGAGGAAGTGTTTTTGGTTGTAAACCTGCACCATCCATCAAAATCGCAACCAATACGCCACTTTTTACCCACATGCTCGGCGATATGGATATCGACGCTGGCAAGATTCTCGCAGGTGTTGCTGTGGAAGCCGTTGGACGTGAGATCTTCGAGAAGATCTTGTCTGTCGCAAGCGGTGAAAGAACCAAAAGCGAGATAAACGGTGTTGGTGAAGAGGAGTTCGCACCATGGTCGATCGGGCCAACTCTATGAGTTGATTTTGGTATCGCTCCACTCAGTCCAAGTTGTGGATAAACGAATGCAAGCTGGAAAATCAAAAATAGGCGACTATTGAAATCGGATTTTCACACTTAACCCACGTATATTGCGCCAAATGAATTCACTACTGATTCCAACATCTCGAGACCCGAAATGATCACAGATCCATCAGCGTCACCGGTTCCAGGCTCAGGCTTTGTTTCAACCGGGCAACTACCACCGGCAGAACAAGTTCAATCTTTGGTGACTGAGGCGTATCAGCGCTTCAAGGGGGATACCCAGGGAAACAACTCGCAGGTTTACCCGGCCTTAGCTCGTGTGCCTGCAGATCTCTTTGGCATCTGTGTCGTTGGCACATCAGGAAATGTGTATTCTGTCGGCGATGCCGAGCACGAGTTCTCCATCATGAGTGTCTCCAAGCCGTTCGTGTTCGCTTTGGTTTGCCAACTCCTTGGTCCGAGTGCGGTTCGAGAGAAACTCGGTGTGAATGCGACCGGGTTAGCCTTTAATTCCCTTGCTGCTGTTGAACAGAGTGGCGATGGACGCACCAATCCGATGGTCAATTCGGGTGCAATTGCAACTACGAGTCTCGTTCCCGGCAACACCACAACCCATAAGTGGAAATTTATCCATGATGGCCTTTCCCGCTTCGCAGGTCGCGTACTTCCGCTGAATGAGGAAGTGTATGCCTCCGCATCCGAGACCAATTTCCGAAACCAGGGCATCGCGCGATTGTTACAAAGTTTCAGTCGGATCTACATCGATCCAGCCGAAGCCACCGATCTCTACACCAAGCAGTGCTCGCTCAACGTTAGCGCCCGTGATCTGGCCGTCATGGGTGCAACCCTTGCAGATGGTGGCGTCAACCCGATCACCAAAGAACGTGTTGTGGATTCAAGTGTCTGTCATTACGCATTAGCTGTGATGGCGACCGCAGGCCTGTATGAGACCTCGGGCGACTGGCTCTTTGAGATCGGACTGCCCGGGAAGAGTGGCATTGGAGGAGGGATCGTAACCGTGTCACCTGGTAAAGGCGGGTTGGGTACTTTCGCTCCCCCACTCGACCAAGCTGGAAACAGCGTCAAAGGCCAACTCGTAGCAAGATTTCTTTCGCAAAGCCTGGGCTTGGATCTCTTTGTCTCTCAGCCGCAAGTTAACTCATGACTTGAGCCCATTTCATAACACCCTCACTGAGTGTCCATCATATGGCGACTTCGTCAGTAGCTAGTACGACCTTCGAGGATCGCGCTTCTTGGATTCCCATGATCGTGATCGCGATGGGCCAAATGTTGATGTCCTTCAACGTGGCAGCCATTCCCGTATCGATGAGTGGAATGGTCGAGAGTTTTAACACACCGCCGACAACGGTGGGAACCGCAATTGTACTGTATTCACTCGGAGTCTCCGGCTTCATTATGCTTGGGGCGAAACTCGGACAACGCTATGGTTCCAAGGTCTTCTTCCAGGTTGCTGTTGGGATGTTTTTAGTGGCCATGATCACAATGGTGGTTAGCCCGACTGCTGAAGTGATGCTCGCTGCGCAAGGACTGGCAGGCTTTGCTGGTGCAGCACTTGTACCGACATTAGTAGTGCTCATTGCCGATCATTATCGTGGTAGACAACAAGCCGAAGCCGTGGGCTGGTTAGGTTCCGCGCGGGCCATTGCGGGTGTCCTGGCATTCGTAATAGTAGGATCAGTTGCAACTTTCTTGAGTTGGCGGTACGCGTTTGGCTTGTTGATAATTCATGCCGCTGCCATCTTGATTCTCAGTTTCAAATTAAAGCCATCCACTGGTAAACCAGGTGTTCAGATCGATATGATGGGTGTCGTGTTATCTGCGGTAGCGATTATCTGTATCA
>JBGTAO010000458.1:0-5130 GCA_041749835.1 Gemmata sp.
GATCCTGGGACCGCGGTCGTCCCGACCGCCCTTTGGCTTCTGATTTTCGCGATTGCAAGGATGAAGTGGGTGTGGTAGCATTCAAGCCGTAATACGCACATGAGCTACTACACGATGGCTCTTGTTGCGTGTCGTCGAACCCCGGGGAACTTCCCCCATGGTGGCACCTTTCACAACCAACGTTCCGGTCCTGGAGATCCCGCGATGCTTCGCCTTCCTACTCTTATCAAGCGCGCCTTCTCACGCTGCGCCCCCCCCCCCCCACGCGCTGCGCAGTCGGTTGCGACTCCATAAACTGGAGTCCCGCGATTGCCCATCGGTCTGGAACGACATCCTCGTGACCAGTAGCGCCGACTCGGGCACCGGCTCACTCCGCTGGGCCTACGAGAAGGCCACCGACACTCAGGACGTGGACTATGAGAACTGGGCCCGCATTACCATCGACGATTCGGTGGGTGGAATCACGCTCGATAGCGAATTGATTGATGGCGCGATCGTGCTGACCATTCTGCAAATCGTGACCGAGACACCGGGCAACACGACCATGATCACCGCTGGGGACGAGCATCAGTTCCGCTTCATCAATCACACCGGCAACAACGGCATCGAGATCTATCTTCAGGATTTAGAGTTCTTCGACTTTGGCACAATGGGTAACGGCGGCACTATCAAGACCGTCGCCCCGCTGACACTGATCGGGTGCGATTTCACCGATAGCTACGCTGGTGGGAATGGCGGCGCGATCTTCTCGGAGAATATCCTGACGATTGAAAGCTGCCACTTTGAGGAGAATACAGCGGATGGTAATGGGGGAGCGATCTACTCGATCCCGGAATCGACGACTGCTGGAATTACGATTACTGGTAACACAAGCTTTTATTTCAATGTCGCTGGCAATAATGGAGGAGCGATCTACTTTTACACATCATCAGGCATGCTAGGAATTTATGACCAATCACTTTTTTACATGAACAACTCAGAAGGATCTGGTGGTACAGTCTATATGCATGGAGGAAGTATCGAATCTATAACTGATGCGAGCGATCCTGAGGGTGCCGGTTATTTTGGCTTTTGGTTTAACCAAGCGACTGGTTCAGCATCTCATCTTTATTTGACGCAGCTTGAAGCGGCACACATTGATTCAGATGTCATCGGTGGCAGTAGTTCGGATGGCTATGTCATTTATCCTTACAGCTTAATTCCACCCACAAGCAACTCTTATTGGTCTGACATAAACACAAGTCGTACGGGCGCGATTGACACTAATTGGCCAATTTGATTGCCAACGATCGACTCCGGGCTGTTGGCCCTAGGTCGATCGATTATACAGAGTCAGATTTGTCTATTTATGAGTGGAGTGCATTATGCGGCCCAATCAGCGACTTGCGTTTACACTTGTAGAATTGCTAACCGTTATTGCTGTGATTTCAGTTCTAATCGGACTGTTACTGCCGGCAGTTCAACAGGCAAGAATAGCTGCTGCGCGAATTCAGAGTCTGAACAACATTAAGCAAGTTTCTTTGTCGATTCACATTTATAGCGACTCAAATAATTCGCTTCCAAACTATTTGAAGCCGATGCAAATTTCATCACTGAATCAAGATGTTCTGTTTGAAATACTTCCATACTTGGAACAGGAGAATCTTTATAGACACGGTCTTGATCCAGATAATTATGACAAGTTTACGGAATTCTTGGCATCAAACGTTAAACAATATATCGACCCTTTAGATCACTCAACATCTGACCTTCGACCGTTGAAAATCAGTTATGGTCTAAATCTTCAAATATTTGGTGCTAAAAAGTCATCATTAGGCGGCAGGCTGTGGAGAGATCATCGTGTGACACCACATATTATGAGCCCAAGTCCATTCCTCGGATTGTCTGCTATACAGTCAATATCTCATATTCTTGATGGTGCGTCAAACACAATCATGATGACTCAGCGATTCTCACGATGTCGATCGTTTTACAGCTCGTATTGGTATAATGCACGACGAGACCCCAGGCAGTCTCAATATGCTCCCGATCTGTTACCACAAATCGGCATTCAGCAAGACGATTGCATCTGGGGTGCGGCGCAGACGACGCAACCAAGCATTCTGGTGGGTCTGTGCGATGGGAGTGCGCGTTCGATCACGCGTGCTGGCGTGGAAGCGGCGTGGTTCGCGGCCAGCACTCCCAACGGCGGCGAGGTCATCAGCAGCGACTGGTAATCACTTTGGCCCTCGGTAAGATCGGCGCGTGGGCGGTATCACGGCTGCCGCGTGATCTTCACGATCTTGACCGGGGGCTTCAGTTTCTGTCCGTCGGCCGGCGCTTGCTGGATCTTCTTCACCACGTCCATTCCTTTCGTCACTTTCCCGAAGGCGGCGAAGCCTTGGCCATCCGGGTTGCGCTTCCCGCCGAAGTCGAGTTCTGGCTGCGCACCGATGCAGATGAAGAAGTCGGAGGTGGCGCTATCGGGGCCATCGCGAGCCATCGAGATCGTACCGTCCTGGTGCAGCACTTTCGTATCCTTGGTGCGTTCCAGTTTGATGGCCGCGAACTCGTCCTTGACCTTGTCCGGGTTGATGCCGGCCTGAATCACTTTGATCTTCACCGTGTTGTTGGGTTGGTTGTCGGGTGTCACGGTGCGATGAACGCGGCCACCCTCGTAGAACTTGCCATCCACGTACTTCAGGAAGTTGGCCACGGTGTTCGGGGCGCGGGCATCGAGTTCCACTTCGATCTTCCCGGCATCGGTCTCGATCAGTACGCGAACGGGTTTGGGTTCGTCGGCACTCAGGGCGAAGGCCGTGAAGGCCACGATCACGGCTCCAGCGATTTCTCGGCTCATGGTTGTCTCCCGTTGGTTCTCCGGGGTATGGTATGAGTTCCGGGCCGTTCTCCCCGATAGAGTGCGTCGGTGGTGACCGATATTCTGGCATCGTGCGATTTCGCGTGATTTTGGGCCACTGCAGACGAATACCTTGATACGGGGAAACCCGCGTTTGCTCGGAGCCTGTTGATGTCGAATGCGATTGTCGAGCCACGCCCGGAGCCCACCTGGATCGACGACGTTCAGGCCCGGATCATGTGTGGGCTCGGCTTCGCTTATCTGCTGCTGATCGCGGGGGTGATTCACCGGGCGATCAGCCCACAGGTCACGAATGTCGAACTGTTCATGCTGTTTTCCGGTCTGGTCTTGCTCTGGCCCTTCTTCGTGGCCGAGGCGCTGTGGGGCATCACACACCGCGACCGGACCAAGCCCCTGCGGCCGGTGGTGCTGCGGGCGATTCTTGTTGTCGCCATGCCACCGTGGCGTATGGCCCTCACTGATCCCCGGACGGGATTAATCTGGGTACCGCGCATTGGCTGGCAACGCCCCGGCAAGGAACTCTACAAGCGGCTTGAACGTGCCTTTGCGGGGCCAATGATTCTGTTCGCGTTTCTGATTCTGCCGGTGCTGGGGTTCGAATACATCCAGGCCGAACAACTCCGCGCCATGCCGGGTTTGGCGCTGGCACTGGACCTGGGCATTGCGGTGATCTGGGTTGCCTTCGCTACCGAGTTCATCTTCAAGGCGAGTGCACACCCCAAGCCCTTCACCTTCGCCAAGGAACGTTGGCTCGATGTCGCCATTGTGGTGCTGCCGGCCCTGGAGTTCTTCCTCACACGGGTGGTCGATGCCGCACCGTTGGCCCGGCTTCTGAAATTGGGGCGAGCGATCTCCCCCGAGCAAATCGCCCGCATGCAACGGCTCTACCGATTGCAAGGGCTTGCAACCAAGGCCTGGCACGCGCTGCTGTTACTCGAAGGCGTGGCTCGTTTGCTGGGGCAAACTCCGGAGAAGCGGTTGACGAAGGTTGAGAATCGCATCGAGGAAATGGAAGAAGAGTTGTTGGAAATGCGTAAGGACGCCGCAGCACTACGAGCCCGGATTACGGAAGCGGCAGAGGCTGCGGAGGCACGAGCGAGAGCGGCGTTGCTGGAAGGTCAAAACCAACCCGAGAGCTGTTCAGGTGGGGCAACAGGCTTGCCATCCGGCGAGGTAACCACGGAAACCAGACGGCCATCGGCGCTATAGCTCCGCAGTGTGAAGCCGGTTCCCGACTTCACGCGGGCAATCAGAACCACAGGTACCAGCGACCCTTCGCGGTTGCGGGAGAACGCCACCCATTGCGGCAAGGTGTCGGCCGTTTGAACCGTTTCCGTACCATCGGGAGCCACAACTGTCACGCGGCCCGGGTGAGTGATGGTATTGGGCGGCGTGGTGAAGTCGGTGAACATGGGCAAGCATCCGTGGTACGACCTGGCCAACACATTCCGCGATCGGGGCAATCTCAGTTAGCCCCGGGCCAGGTTCGCACCTTCCGAACGCACGTTAGCTTACGCCTTGCGCGAGCCGCAAACCGATTGGTAAACTTTCGCCGAACATCCGCGAAGCTTCCTCACCTTCCGAACCGACCACCTCTTCCACCATCCGTTTCCAGGCACCCGGGCAGGGGTGCGATCGGAGCACGGCCAGCACCCGGTTTCGCGTGGAATCGCTGAGATCGACTGCGCGCAAGCCGCTCTGCCGGGCGAGTTGCGATAAGCAAAACAACCAGCCGTTCTTCTCGCTGTCGTTGCTCGGTTGGAAGGTGAGCAACTCTTCAATCCATTGTTCGATAATTTCGGGATGCACCACCGAGTTCAGTGGGCCGTAGAGTTGCACCCGGGTTCCTAATCGGGTGAGCGCCCAGAATGCGTATGTGGGCACGGGTTGCTTCTTACAATCGCGGAGCGCGGCAGCGCCGAGATGCTCCTTGGTCTTGGCGTCGAGCCGTTCGAGGCTGGCGGCGGCACGCCACATCTCGGCGTATTCGTTGGCCGGTGGCCGCGAGAACGCCTTACCTTTCGCGGGGAGCAAAGTTGGCCGCAGCCGGGTGAACAGGGCTTGTTGCAACGCCGCGTTCAAGCCACCGCTCACCCGTCGCCACATGATCCAGTAATCGGCCCCGCCTTCCGGCACGACTGGCGGCTTCTTGCCACCGCTGCCAATCGTGGTGGGTGTGCTGGCGGCCGTGGTGATCAGTTTCCACAAAGCCTCGACACGGTAGCGGTCCACAGCATCCCCAAAGCCGGGCCGCAACACGTAGCCCGTGA
>JBGTAO010000459.1:0-4116 GCA_041749835.1 Gemmata sp.
CCTGGGTGCCCACACAACGGTCGAGATCCCGATGGGGTCCTGGATTCTCTTTGGTGGTCTCCGGACCGAGTGGGGATATGACTGGACGAACCTGATTCCTCCGCTCTCGGGGAACCTTCATAACTTCAATCTGATGCTGACTGCCGGCATTCGCTTCTGAGCATGAAGAGCGGGTTTCTGAAGTCGACAATTGCCGTCGCGTGGGGGACGCAGCGGCAAACGGCCCGGGAGTGCTCATGGCTCCTGGGCTGTTTTCATTGACACCACTCGGCAACGCGACATACAAAGAGATTGTTGCCAGGGGTGCCAGTGCCAGTTGCACTGGCTGAGAATACACCCTCCGAACCTGAACCGGCTGACACCGGCGTAGGGAGGCGACATCGCGATCGCCGCAGTCGGTGGCCAATCAAACCGCGAGAACGGTTCCCCACCGACACCCGGCGTTCACACCTGCAGAGCCAGCACTTCTCATGACCCAATTAGAATCCGCCCGCAAGGGCACCGTTACCCCCGAAATGGAATTTGTCGCCCACCGTGAAGACCTTGATGCGGAATTGATCCGAGCCGAGGTGGCCCGTGGACGCATGGTGATTCCTGCAAATACGGTTCACCTCGCAAAGAGTTTGCAACCCATGTGCATCGGGGTTGCAGCTAAGTGCAAGATCAACGCGAACATTGGCAACAGTGCTGTCACCGGGAAAGTTGAGGACGAACTCGAAAAGCTTCGGACCGCAGTCGAGCTCGGTTCGGACACGGTCATGGACCTTTCGACTGGCGGAAACATCGATAGCATTCGTCAGGCGATTATCGACGCCTCATCGGTGCCCATTGGTACCGTCCCGGTGTATCAGATTATTCAACAGGTCAAAGACCCGCGAGATATCACCCCGCGGATGTTGCTCGACATGGTCGAGCACCAGGCCAAGCAAGGGGTGGATTACATGACCATTCATGCCGGGGTCTTGCTGGGGTATGTTGCCCTGACGAGTAACCGGGTGACTGGGATCGTGAGCCGAGGTGGTTCGCTCATGGCGGCGTGGATGGTCGCACACCACCAGCAAAACCCGTGGTACACGCACTTCGGCGAACTGTGTGAGATCATGCGAGCCTACGATGTCACCTTTTCACTGGGTGATGGCATGCGACCGGGCAGCATCGCCGACGCCAATGATCAGGCGCAGTTTGCAGAACTAAAAACGCTTGGCGAGTTGACCCTGAAGGCCTGGGAGTATGGTTGCCAGGTGATGATCGAAGGCCCGGGCCATATTCCCATGCACTTGGTGAAGATGAACATCGAGAAGGAGCGGGAATTGTGCCACGACGCGCCCTTCTATGTGCTTGGGCCACTGGTGACCGATATCGCACCGGGCTACGATCACATCACCAGTGCAATCGGGGCTGCACTTGCAGCCGAGGCGGGAGCCAGCATGCTCTGCTATGTCACACCGAAAGAGCATCTGGGATTACCGAACCGTGACGATGTCCGACAAGGCGTGATTGCATACAAGATTGCTGCACATGCCGGCGATATCGCACGAGGCCGGAAGAACGTCCGTAAGCGCGATGATGCCCTCAGCCTGGCCCGCTTCGAGTTCGATTGGAATCGACAGTTCGAGTTGAGCCTGGATCCCGAGACCGCACGCCGCATGCACGATGAGACTCTGCCACAAGAAGTCTTCAAGAGTGCCAAGTTCTGCAGCATGTGTGGCCCCAAGTTCTGCTCGATGCGGATCACACAGGATGTCCGAAAGTTCGCGGAAGAAGCGAAGCGGTTGAGCCTGGAACTGACGTCGGTATCCTGAAATGTCACTGAGCGGTGGACGTGAGTCCCCAGTGTGAGCCCACGATGACCTGGGGGCACGCCCCCGCTCAGGAGCTGTTCGAATGGATCTGCGTGCCCTGATCTTCATGCCTGCCCTGGTGGGTGCCGTCATCATGGGCTTTGTGTGTGCGCTGTTCCTTGCACACTATTACCTCAATGTCATGGAAAGTTCCGGCTCTGGGGCCAGTCAGGTCACCTGGATCAGTGAGTCCATTCTCGACAACTTTTGGAAGTTCTGGTACATGCTCTGGATCGTTGGCTTTTGGCTCGGGCCAGTGATCTTGTTGAATCGCAGGTTCATGCCGAATCCTGATGCGGGTTGGGTTCGTTGGCTGCTGCCGTTCCTGATTCTGTGGGTTTGCTATCCCATCAGCCAACTCTCTTCGCTCAGTGCCAGTACGATCTGGTTGCCATTTGTCCCCGATGTTGTGATTCGGCTATTGCAGAAGCCACAAGTATTCTTGGGTTTCTTGCTGATCTCGGCCCCCATCGTTGCTCTGGTCCTTGGCGCGTTCTACTGGGCATTCATGATCGAAGAAGCATGGGTGCTCCTTCTCCTGGGCTGCCCCTTATTGATTCTCGGTCTGTTCCTGTACGCATGGTTGTTGGGTCGATTGGCGTTCGTGTTGCGATTCACCAAGGGGTTGAACACACCCAAAAAGAAAAAGAAGAAGCCAGCCCCAACAGCGATCCAATCGCAAGCCGATGAAGAAGGATCGCCAACTATCAAGCAGCCCGACGATCTCCCGGCAATCATGACCCCACTTGATGGAGAACTTCACGGTTACCAGGTGCTGATGGAGGATGAGCCACCCAAGCCCCTGAGCAATCGCGAGGAACCCATTTCGGAACTCCCCTTCGTGAAGCCACGATCGAAAGCAAAGCGGCAGCCACAACAACCCGATCTGTTCGTGGTGATCCCGTCGCCACCGACTTCGAAGCCTTCCCACCAACCAGTTGATGACGACGATGCTCAGCCTTACGATGTGAACGAACCGGGGCCCGTCCCGAAACAAGCGGTGCCGAAGGAACTCACCCAGCCACGTGAGGACGAGATGCGGCTGATCAGCCGTGAGAATCGCCCGGTGAAGCCCAAACAGATCTGGGGTCCCGAAGTTCTGACCTTTCTGTTTCAACCGGGAACTATCTCAGCAATTGTGATTGCGTCCGGATTCTGCTTGGCAGTGGGGGTGTTTGTCCGTCTTGCCCGAGCGTTCAATCCTGCCGTAGGACCCGATTGAAAAGCCTGCCATGCCGTTGACGCCGGGTTACCCGTGCAGTAGAAAACGCTATCCAGGGCAGTTAGCTCAGCTGGTAGAGCGAGCGACTGAAAATCGCTAGGTCCCCGGTTCAACCCCGGGACTGCCCACTCTAGAAAACAAGCAATTTCCCGAGGATACCCCTCGATCTGCCACCTGGGTGGCAGAGAATACTGGCAGAGAACTTCGGTATCCCGGAGATCCTGCCATGTCCCACCAGCCAAAACCGTTCTACCGTACCGCCCGAAAAGCCTATTTCGTCCAGATCGGTAAACAGCAGATCAAACTCGTCGCCGGAATCGAATGCCCCGCCACCGAAAAACTGGCCTGGGCCGAATTCCACAAACTCATGGCGGAGCGAGTCGTAAATCTTAACCAACCACAGATAAGTGCACCGAAGACAGACGCGGGACTCTCCGCCGCCGCCGTGTTCGACAAATACCTCGACTGGTGCCAGCGGAATCGCAGTGCCCGCACCTACGAGTGGACCCGCAAGCACCTGCAATCCTTCTGTGAGCACCTCAAGACCGCCGCCACGCTCACCCCCGCCGATCTCCGCCCGTTCCATGTAGTGGAGTGGTTGGAAGGCAAGACCACCTGGGGAGCCAACCAGAAGCGCGGTGCGATTATCGCCGTACAGCGGCCGTTCTCATGGGCTACCAAACTCGGCTACATTGACCGTAATCCCGTGGCCGGAGTGGAAAAACCCAAGGCCGAGCGGCGAGAGGAATTCATTACCCCCGAGCAATTCATCGCTCTGATCGCCAACTACAAGGAAGGCAACCCGTTTCGCGACCTGCTCATTTTCCTGTGGGAAACCGGCTGCCGTCCCCATGAGGCCCGAATCCTGCAACCCCGCCACTACAACGCCACGCTTACTCGCTTTGACATCCCACCCGCCGAGGCAACGGGCAAACGCCGCTGGCGCATCATCCGGCTCACCGACTCTGCTCAGGAAATCGCCGAACGCCGCATGAAAGGCTGCAACGCCAATGTGTTCGAAAACGAGGACGGCAGGCCCTGGACGGCGGATGC
>JBGTAO010000460.1:0-3122 GCA_041749835.1 Gemmata sp.
CGCTTTCATAGTCCGCCGCTTTCTTGTCGCGTTCACTGCGAATCCGTTCTGCGATCTTGTTCCGGACGGCTTCGGCATAGCTGAAGCGGCGAATCCGCAGATCGACAATTTCGATGCCGTATTCCACAAGCGTTCGTGCTCGGAGATTCTCGTCCGGGAATGGCTCACCGCCGGTCAACCCTTCCTCGCCCAGCACACGGCGACGGACGCGCTCGACACGCTGATCGATCACGCGGGTATCGGCGGCCAGGAAACGCGCTTCGACTGGCCATATTGCAGCAAAGCCGGCTACGCCCGCCGCAGCGGTCTGAACGTCCACCACGTCGATGAGGTAATCCACCGGGACTGTGCTGATGACAGTCGCGAGCCGGCCGTTCACGAGCGGGCTCAGGATCTTGCGGGCTTGCTCCGGAGTGCGAACGGCACGGTAGAACTGATCGGCGGCCTTCGCATTCGGGATCTTCCAGGTCACGGTTGCATCCACTGTCAGCGTGGCCCCGGCCGAGACTCGCTCACGGGTGGGGTCGCGGTCCCGCGTGAGCACCTCCACCGCGGGGAGATCGAACGATTGTAATCGGCGATCGATGCGCTGCACGGCGTCGATGGGCCACGGGGCTTTGAGGTGCAACCCCGCATCGGTGGCTCCATCGTGAATGGCAATGGGGTCGCCGAAGCGGGTCACGAGCGCGAACTCGGCCTGATCAACCGTGTAGAGTGCGGTTCGGCCCCACAACGCCAACACGATCGCAGCCAGAATCACAACCAGTCGCGTCATGAGGCCTCAATGGGGAGCGGTAATGATCGGATCGCCGTCGGTGCGGAGTGAGTCAGCCGATCGCGGTCAGTTACTTCGTGAGCCACTCGACCACCTTGGCGTCGTCGAGTTGGTCCGGGCTTCGTGTCAGCTTATCGGGAACCCCGGCCGCAGCGTAGGCAGCTTTGGGGAGTTCGCCGGTTGCGGTGCCCTTGTGATTGTGCGCAAGAACCTCACCCGGAGCGCAAAGTGCCAGGAACGCTCCCAGCCCGCCATACTTCACCGCACCGGGCAGCAGCATGGGGTCGCCCGTCTCTTTGATGTTCTCGAAGCGGAACTGATTCAGATCGGCCGCGGTTCGGGTCACGGCGTCACCGGCCAGTGCTTTCGCCATGATGGCGACGGGGCCAAACTCGCCCCACCCGACCAGCCGAACGTCCTTCGCACCCAGCAATGTGGTTCCGAACGCAACGAGCGTGAGGGTATCGTGAACGCGGTTCGCCAGCAACGTGCGGTTATACCCCGTGGTGTACCCGGCGAAGTCCTTGTTCATCGGGAACGATTTGGGAAAAGCATTCTCGCCCACACCGAGTAAATCCGGAGCAACAACCGAGTAGCCCGCGTCGGTGAGCGCTTTCACAGTTGGGATAACCTTCCCGTTCTCGAAGAGGCTGGTCTTCCCCCGCGGATGCAACCAAATGATCAGTTGTCCGGCCTTGGCATTCGCACCAAACAACCCGGCACACGGCACAGCATCTTTCTCATCGGTGCGGCCCAGAACGGCCCGGTGCATCACATGGCCATCGACTTCGGATTGCAGAGGCCCTTTGCGGATCGCGATGCTGCTGGGCAGCGCGCTATTCACCATCACCCGCAACGCGGTGCCCACGACGCGCTGGAACTCCTTGAGGCTGTCGGCGTCTTTCGGCATCAGTTTGGTGAGTTGCGTTGTGCTTGCTTTTGTCATCGCCTGGCGCAGCTTCTCCACGTTGAGTTCGTCCTGCGGTCGCGGGTGCTTCTCATCGAAGACTGAAAGCTCTTTGGGTGGCAGTGGCTCGAACGCTGGCTCGGCGACCTTCTCGTTCTTGTTCTGGAAGTGCTTGAGGAACCAGGCGTACATCATCTCGCGGGCATGAACGTTGTACTGGTGCCCGTATTCGAGCCAGGCCCGCAAGGCGACGTTGTCCTTCGCGTCGTAGAGGCCGTAGAGTTGTTGCAACTCCGGGTAGCCTTTGCTCGCCATCTCCTTGGTCCAGTCGTTCGCGGCGCTCATGGCCATCGGTTTCGGTGCGAACAGGCTGGCGATCTCGACGTTCCCGGTCCGCACGCGCAACAGCGAACAGTTCTCGCAGACGCAACCGCCTTGCATGCCCGTGGAGACCATGACCGCCGGAAAGACGCTCGCGAGGCGGTCGTCGATCGCAGCGAGCACGAATGTCTGGGTGCCACCCCCACTCGCGCCAGTCATGCCCAGGCGCTTCGGATCGACATCGGGCAGTGAACTCAGGAAGTCGAGCGAACGAATGCTATTCCAGGTCTGCAGGCCCATGGTGCTCTGCAATCGCAGTTCGGCCTGGGCATCGCGGAAGCCGTTGGTGTGCGGGATCGTGGTGCTATCGGCGTAGCCCACCATGTCGTACTGGAACACCACGAACCCGAGTTTTGCTAGCGTGGCCGGCAGTGCTTGCATGAAGAAGTGGCCGCGTGCCAGATCCGGTTCGCCGCCCGCTTTCACACTCGCCACGGCATCTTTCTCGCCGGCATCGTGGAAGCGCCCATTCGCCCAGTGACCATGCGCGAAGAGCACTCCGGGGTGTTGAGCCATTGTCCCATCGGTGACCGCTTGCCGGTACAGGTTCCCGGTAACCGTGTGCCCGGGCATGCTGGAGAAGTGAACCTTTTCGATGGTGTAGCCGTCGCGCTGAATCTTGCCGTGAATGACCGGTTTCAGCGGTGTCTTTTCGGGCAGCGGCCAGAGACCGTTGGCGACCAGGAGTTGCTCGCGGAGTTGCTGCCGTCGCGTTTCCCACACTTCCTTCGATTTCGGCACGACGAACGGTGAATAGTCGTCGAGCGTACGCGGTACACCCAGGCGGGAATCGCTCGGCTTCAGGTCACCAGTGAAGATGCGGGTGGGATCGTCGGCCGCGGCAGCGAGGCTCCATGGCGTGCGGGCCGACCAGGCGATGCCAGTTGCAGCAGAGAGTGCAAGTGCTTCACGGCGGGTCAACATGAGAGAGGCTCCGGGGAGACCGTGACAAGACGCTTTCGTGCAGCGTCGGTGTGTGCCCCGACACTACGGCACGCACGTGGCCACGTCAACGATTAGCTGTTCTAGAGCAGGGTCTTTCAAAGTTATAGCGTTGTC
>JBGTAO010000461.1:0-2848 GCA_041749835.1 Gemmata sp.
TCTCGGTTCCGATGGCGTGGATCGCTCACCATCGGCAACACGTAAACGTCTGGCGGAAATGCACGCTGTGTTGGCCAACCAGTCGAGTCGAGAAGTCAACCCGCCCGCGACTTTCCCCGGAACTCAACAAGAACTCCTCCCGATTGGCACAGCAAATGCTTAGTTACTCCACCGTGGCGAGTAACTCAGAACTTCACTCACGAGGAACCTGAAATGTCAGATATGAAAGATCGCGTGAAGAGTGGTATCGATGTGGCAGCGGACCGAGCGAAGAACGCCACGGATCAAGCTGCGAATGCGGGCAACAATGCCAAGCAGAACGCTCAAGGCGTTGCAGAACAAGTCAAAGAAGGTGCAAATCACCTGCTAAACAAAGCGGGTGAGTATGCTGGTCAGGCTCAAGAGAAGATTGGCGAAGTGGCTGGCGATGCACGAGAGCGAGCACGCCAGGCAGGAGACCAGGTGCAACGGTGGGCCGGCGACGCGTACGAATACGCGGCGGACCAGGCTGGTGACTTTGGCAAGGAAGTCACAACGTTGATCCGCCGTCACCCACTGCCAGCAGTGCTGATCGGCTTCGGAGTCGGCCTGCTCATGGGCCGCAGTGCCAGGATTATCTAAGTCGTAGTTCGGCTCTTGGAAAGCCAACAGCTGAGAAAGCAAACGGCCACGGGGAAACACCCCGTGGCCGTGCTGCATTGAACCATCACTTCAACCGAGCATTCTCGATTCACCAATCAGTAAATACCAGAAGCCCCTGTTGCCACAGGGGCTTCTGAGAAGAGGCCTCGCCCGGATTTGAACCGGGGAATGACGGTTTTGCAAACCGTCACCACCGACACGAATAAGCTACGATTCCCTGGAATTTTGTAGCGGATCTCGCCTTGGATACACCCGGGGATACACCCGAGGCCCGGAAATCACCTCCCCAGCTACCCACTCCAGGAGGGATGATCCTCCCCACCAATTCCCAACCGGGCGGAAACTGCACCCTCATTACCGGCATTACCTGCAATCGCCAGTCTGAGTGTTATGCGTAGCGGTTTGTTGCGTGGACTATTGCACCCCGCACGAAGCAAAAGTAGATGGTGTCCGGGGACCATCTACTACAAATAGCCATTATTTTCTTGAAGAAAACGGGATCGAGGCGACAACTTGTCGTGCAAGCCACGGGGGCTAGCTTGTGGCGCGGGCAGCCAGCAGTCCCACAGGGTCAATGATCTCCACTGTGAAACAGAGTTACGGCCGATCCGCCTGTGAAGCCGCACAGGCTTCACCCAGCGAACACACGTCGATCGCGGCGATCAGTTGGTCCATCGCTTGCAATCGTATCTTCCTGAGAGCCAGGAGTCTCGTAGCAGCTAAATCCGCAGGTCAGCCGACTAGATTTGCTTGTCCTTTTCTTGTCCAAGGACGCCTCCTCCATGCGTGGCACGTAATCGGCGATCCGAGCGGGAATATGTTGGTCGGTCTGGCGTCAGCATTGCTGCAACCGGGTGAGAAACAACTGGCCGGTCGCACCCGAGTTAGTCTGAGTGGAAGCAGTCACCGGGTCCTGAGGCAAGATCACCTAATCGTTCCCGTACCGTGGTGATGTGGTCGTCGAGCTTGGGTAGTCCCGCAATCCTGTCCGCGAAAGCAATCTGCTCACGCTTCCGTTCGCATGCACGTTCACGTTCAACTTGCTGTCGAACGTAATCATCGGCCTCAGTCGGGTCTGTCTGCACGAGGGGGAGTGGCCCGGCCAGCTTCAGCACGGCCAGTGCGACAGTCACCTTGTCGTTGCCATTTTCCAAGGCATCGGCGAGTGTGTTGATCGCTTTCGGCAGCAACGAACGCAGCCGGTCGGCTGCTGCGCCCCAGATCGCCGCTCGCTGGTCGGCAAGAGCGGCGCGAAACTCCGGTGAGTAGAGTCTCCATCGCGTGACCGAAACACGGTTCAGGTTCAGCGCGGCGGCGGTCTCGGTGTCGTTCTTCCCGGCGGCGAGCAGATCGACGGCGCTCTGTTGCGCCAGGGTCAGCCCGTGTACGTTCGATCGTGCGCTGGTAGACGCGGGCGATTTCGTGGCGGCTTTCATTATCGGTCCTCGGTGCTAGGGTTGTAGCCGAGTGTAGTCGGGCGTTCTACAGCAAAAATACCCGCTACAGAGTATTGCGAAAGCTGTGGGAACTTTCATTTGACACCGATGTGTCTAATGAGGTCATTCCAAAGAAGTGCTGTTGTGAACGTGGGGATCAGCGCTCTCAGGATCGGCTCAATCAGGCCCTGCTCGAACGAGTTGCGTAGCTGGCTGGTCGCCGCATCTTCAACCACGATAACCAGCGGGTACGTGGGTTTCCCGAGTGCACCACTCTTCGTGCCGAGTCTCGCCCAATGCCGACGCCAGTTCCTCCAGGATCATGAACCATCAAGTGAGACCTTGGCAGGCTCGAGCCGGCTCCCAAGCGACTTCCAGAGGTGAGTCACCTGCACGAGTCGAGGGGTTACGATAAGCAAAAGCGATCTTCGGCGGACATCTCACGGTGCGTCAGAGAACGTGGCTGTCCCCTTTCTTAGCCGCGCGACTGTACCGACCGTTCAGCCGGAAGCGATAGGGCCGATGCCCGGTAGTGCCGCCAGGATCTCCCTGAGCCGCTTGAGGGCGCGGATGTAGCGGTTGCTCGCAGCCGTTTTTGTGAGGCCGAGGACGGTGGCGACTTCGGCGTTGCTCAACTCCTCGAAGTGTCGCAGCGCCAGGATTTCGCGGTCCACTTCGTCCATGCCGTTGAGCGCCTCCTGCAATCGCAATTGCCGTTCGGCGCGGATGGCGGCTTGCGTGGGGCTGGTGAGCCGACCGAGGAGCAGGTT
>JBGTAO010000462.1:0-3723 GCA_041749835.1 Gemmata sp.
GAAAAGGCTTTGGGAGCCTTGCTTCGGGAAGCCCCCATTGTTCTCAAAGCTCCATTCAACATCACACTCGATTGGTTCACTGACGGCTACGCCGGAGGTAGTCGATTCAAGACATGGGCTGGCCGGCAATCGGTTCTCGATATCTCCACTGCGATGAAGGACGCACTGAAGAGTACCGTTTGGAGGAATGAAAACTGCTTGACGTACTCGGTCACCGGATGCGGTCTGCCGTTCAACTTCGACTCGGATCTCGGTGGACAAGGTGGGGCCATCGATATCGGCTTCAGCTTCGATCCGCTGGCGTCAAGCGCCCTAACGCGGATCGAATCGTCGGCGCGGCCCGCGCTCGAACTACTCGCGTTCATTGGTTTGCAACGATTTCGCCCCGCGGAAATCAAAGGCGAAAACCGATTCCTGCACACCGCGTGGAATCGACCGCTGTCCATTCAAGTCGCGATGCCCGCCACCTGCAGCGCGATACCCATCCCCGGCGCGAGTCGGTACGAATTCCGCCTATTTTATCGCACGAAGTACCTGAAGAGTTTCCTACCCGCCATTCCCATTACCGGAGGTTCCGATGAGTGATTTGGCCCAGTTCGATCCCTGGCTGACAACCGACAACTTCGCCGCGCTGGTGATTCGTGAGTACCTCGAACCGGTCGAAGGGCCGGACGGTGTGCTCTTCCCGGCAACCTACGCTGCGGCGGAAGACAAGAAAGTCTTCCCCGGGGGCTACAACATCGATCCGCCCGAAGGCGAGAAGAACGTCTGTCTCGTGGATAGTGTGGGCTCACAGGCGAACCGCATCGAACCGATCTTCGCGAAGCCAGACTATGCGCATCTTGTTCCGCAAATCTCGGTGAAGGCGGGCGAGAAGTCGGTGAGCATTCTGGAGGCTGGTCACCGTGCCGGTGATGCGCTGGTCCGCTGCACACCGCTGCAGAAGGAACTTCAAGACGCCTTCAAGGCTGTGCTGAAAGGGAACGCGGAGCCGCTCGCCAGGATTGCACCGACGTCGCTTGTATTTGGCGTCTGGGATTCGCGTGATACCCAGGCGAAACTGCCCCGCCTAGTCGCTTCCACGATCCGGGCGTTCGATGTTAAGCGCCTCAAGCGTTCAGCCCAGTACAACCCTTCGACCGATTACATTGGCGACAAACTTCTGGAAGAGACCACGGATAAGAAAGTAAAGGATGCTTACGCGGAACGCGGATTTGTTCACGTGCCGGCGACCGGCTCTCACGGCGGGGTGATCGCCACTGGCGAAATCCGTCGGGACGCGACACTGAGCCTCGCCGCATTGCGGTTGCTGGCTGCCGGCAGCGATGCGACAAAGACACTCGCTCTTCGCCGCTATATTCTCGGACTCTCACTCGTCGCGTTCACCTCGAATGCCTCGACATACTTGCGCCAGGGGTGCAACCTCGTGCCGAGCGAGAAACCCCGCGTGTTCAACCTGGTGCATTCCGACGGGAAACGCGAACCGCAGAAACTCACACCTGAGGATGCGTTGAAGTATGCCACTGCCGCATCGAAGGCCTTCAACGTTTCGGAAGGGAAAGAAGTCGTGTTCGATCCCAAAATGGCCATTGCGGACATCAAGGGGGAGAGCGATGTCAAGGGAACGCGGAAAAAGAACGCCAAGAAAGCCGAAGCCAGTGCAGAGACATCGGAGGTCTCAGAATGAGTTCCGCCCTCTGCATCACGGTTCGCTTCCTCGACCCGGTGCCGCAATTCCATGGTCGGGGCGATGATGGTAACTCCGAATGGCCACCCTCGCCACTCCGGGTGTTTCAAACACTGGTGGCCGCATCCGCGACCCGCTGGCGTGAGAACCAGTTTCAGGATTTTGCGAGGCCCGCATTGCAATGGCTCGAAGCAATTCGACCTTCAATCCTGGCCCCACAAGTTCCGACCGAGAGTTTCGGCTATCGCATGTACGTGCCGAACAACTCGGGCGACTTGATGACAGGCGCGTGGGCACGTGGAGACACGGAAACGAGCATGGCCAAATTCCGTGTCAAGAAAGATGTGCGCCCCACGCATCTCACCGGCGATGCGGTGCATTACATCTACCCCATCACCGATGCCGCCGAGTTCGCCAAGCACAAGGAGACGCTCGTTGCCGCGGCACGCAGTATCACCCACCTCGGCTGGGGTGTAGACATGGTCGCGGGGAATGCGGCCGAGATGACTGAGGAGGAAGTCGCGAAGCTGACCGGTGAACGCTGGCTGCCCGATCCAGACGCGAACGGTGCGTCGTTGCGTGTGCCACGCCCGGGGACACTCCAGGCGCTCATGGCCAAGCACCAGGCCTTCCTGAATCGTCTCTCTCCTGATGGTTTCCGGCCCGTTCCACCGCTCACCATCTTCGACACCGTGAGCTATCGCCGGGCAACCGATCTCGTTCCACGCCGCTGGGTCGCCTTCCGGATCAACTCGGTCGATCCGGATCAGCCCAACCCCGCATTCGACACACCCCGGCGGTGCCGCGATGTCGCCGCGTGGCTTCGGCATACCACCGGCACCGTTTGCGAGGGCTGGCCCTACGACAACCCCATCCGTTTCGTTCACGGTCACGATGAGCAAGACAGCAGCAGGCCACTCAAGGGCGAAGGTGCCGACAATCGCTTCATGTATCTCCCACTTCCCACGATCAACCCGGCCCTGAATCGGGTCGAAGCGATCCGTCGCGTCCTCATTGCCACTCCCGCCAGTGCCACCGACCAGATCAACTGGATCCGCCAGCGCCTCCCGGGGCAAGAACTCGTTGCCGACGATGAGCAGGTGAAAGGGCTCCTCACTGATTTGTCGGGGTCGGACTGGGTCTTGCAGCAGTACACGGGAACCGCCACGACCTGGACCACTGTCACCCCCATGATTTTGCCCGGCTTCGACGACCGCGACACCGACAAGGCCGAGCGATTGATTCGCAAAGCACTGGTCGATGCGGGTTTCTCGGAAGAGTTGATCGCGGGGCTGGAAGAACTCGCCTGGCGGCCGAGTGGCTTCCTGGCGGGTGTCGATCTCGCCAGTCGCTATGCGGTTCCGGATGGGTTGAACCGTGTGCGCTGTCACATCCGGGTCCGCTTTCCGCACAAGATCCGCGGACCACTCGCTGTGGGCGCGGGCCGATACCGAGGCATGGGCCTACTGACCCAGGTACGCTCGTGACCCTTTGCCACCACACCTGGCACACTCGGTAACTCGCATGGCTGGCAATAGCGAATACCCAAGATTGACACACCCACCACACTCGTTAAGATCCCCAATCGGGCTAATGGATCGACCAACTCAGCCAGACTGTGACCGATCCACCTAACAGCAGACCGCACCAGTTAGCCATCCGAACGAAAGTCCAGCTCACCTCGCAAAGGCCGCGACTGCCGGGGTGATGAAATCGGCTGAACAGCCAGAACTGGCCGCTGATCTTTGACAACACAGAAGTTACGTTGACAGTTCTGGGGGCAACCCGCTCGCGTGCCCCAAGTACAGAACTGGCATCCGTTTGCCATTACTCACCTGAATGGCGGTGCGTTCCGCGTGCTCGGCAGACACCCCCCTCTCGCGGAAGGGATGCTGAGTCCTGTAGTCTCTTGATGTTCTGAAGCGAGCGGTTTCCACGGTGTCACAACCGTGGCCGAATTGAAGCGATATGTCGGATGCTGCGATTTCTCGCCTGATGAACCGTTTCCACGGTGTCACAACCGTGGCCGAATTGAA
>JBGTAO010000463.1:0-3521 GCA_041749835.1 Gemmata sp.
CATCATCCTGGCCGGTGAACCGGAGGCGCAGCGGGCAGTCGTGAAGCTCATCGCAGCTCTGGATGTTGCTCCGCCCCAGGTGCAGATTCAGGCGATGGTTATGGAGGTGAATGCGGACTTCTTGGAGAACATCGGCCTGACGGGTGAACAGCCAGCTGCGGCCATGCTGACACTCACACCGCGCGAGTTGAAGATGCTCAACGCCCAGATTCGCCAGAACAAGGCCAGTGGAAACATTGATATCCTGTCGCGGCCACAACTGCTGATTCAGGACAACCAGACGGGTTTCTGTCAATTTGGCTCGAACCAACCGTGGGTGAACCAGAATGCGATAGACAAAGCACAGGCCGCAATTGAGTACCAACCAGTGGGCTATCAGTTGCGGGTCACACCTCGTTTTCAAGCAGATGGCAAGGTGCTCCTGCGGCTCGAACCGTCCGTGACGACGGTCGACCGATCCGGGATCAAGCTGGGGAATGGAGCTACAGCCCCGGCATTCAACACCCAGACTATGCAAGCAACCGTACTCGCCTCGAACGGGCACACGATCTTGCTGCGGGGGTTCACGGTTGCGGGTTCGGGTGAAGGGAAGAATAACCCGAAGCGCGAAGTGATCGTGATCATCACGCCGAACGTGGTGCAGCCCGCCGAGTGCACCAAGACGCCGGATGTGGTGCACGCTGGTCACAGCGTACCGGCTCCCACGAGCATCCCGCCGGTGCCGCCGAAACCATGAGTGGTGATCGACAGACACGACTTCTCACGCGGGCGGCTTCGGCCGCCCGTTCCCGTTTCGCGTTGCCGAGCTTCAGCCCTGGGTAACCCGCCCGTGCAACCGTTCGAGTTGGTCGAGCAGGTGATCCGCGAGTGCCGCTCGTGTGACGCGAACATATCCCCTGGGCGCAGCACCAACGAGTGCCCACTCGTGCATCTCTTCGAGAGTATTCGCTACCATCAGATTGGCAGACGACGCCTCGCGGGCCCGTTCGGCGACCTGCTCCAGTTGGTATTCATTTAGGCCTACCTCGAGCTTGAACTTGACGAGCAAACCGTTGAACCCCCACGCTGAGCGAATCTTGTCGATCAGTTTTGGGGTCGGCACCAGCCGCATCCAGAGTTCCGAGTGGGAACTCTTCACCTTGCCTGTTGTCACATCATTCAGATGCGGGGGAACCGGTGCAGTGCGCCAGGCTCGTGAGATGGGGTCGAAGCTCGTCGAGCCTACCGGAGCGAAGACACCGGCCACTCGGTAATCGCTGACGGCAGCGGCGTGGATCACCACATCGAACGCCCCGGCTGCGAGTTCTTCGTCCAACGCCAGATCCAGATCATCGAAGGTGCGGTACGGGCGAATGCGCCAGTGCGGGAGTGACCGTGGCCGTGATACCGCCAAGGAGTCTACGACTGCGGAGTGCGACGTGAGAAAGACAACGGTGTGGCCTCGTTCGTGCGCTCGGCACGCAATCTGTGCGCCGGTGCGCCCCGAAAAGATATTGGTGATACACCTCACCCGATCGACCGGTGTTTGTGTGTTCCCCGCCGTGACGAGAATCTTCATGGCGTACTGTCTCCGGTCCGGGAGTAGATCCGGTTTGTGTTGGAGAGGCCGCAAACCGGGGAGGCACGCCGGGAGCGTCAGTCCTGAAGTGCTTCCAACTCGAGCGCAACACCCTGGCCGTTGAACTCGGCCTCGGCAGCATCTCCGATTTGGAACACCGAGAGACTCACGACATGGACGTCGTCGCGTTCCAGCTTGGTTGTCGCGGTCACCTTCAGCGTAACAGACTGACCACCTTGCGTGGTGATGGTGACCGTGGAGTTCGCTAGATTGATTCCCGTGATGGTTCCTTCAACTTCGGTTCCGTTCAAGCCTTCGTCGATGTCGTAGAGATCATCGGTACCAATGCCGCCATCCAGATGATCGTCGCCCGAGCCGCCATCCAGATGGTCGTCGCCCGAACCACCCGTGAGGCTATCGTTGCCATCGTCGCCGCTGAGGCTGTCGTCGCCGCTTCCACCATTGCACGAATCATCACCGAAGCCGCCGAAGTGATGGTCATTGCCACTCTCGCCATACAGCACATCCAGACCCGAATGGCCGCGGAGTTCGTCGTCGCCCGAGCCGCCGTAACAGATATCGTCGCCCGAGCCGCCGTAACAAATATCGTCGCCTGCGCCGCCCTTGATGGTATCGTCGCCATCCTTGCCGCGGAGTTCGTCGTTACCAGCCTTGCCCGAAAGTATGTCGTTTCCCGAACCACCATCGCACACGTCGTCGCCCTTGCCGCCGGTCAGGACATCGTTGCCCTTGCCGCCGGAGAGGAACGCGGAGACGGTGACACCGGTGAGGCTGATCGTGTCGCTGCCTTTGCGGCCGAACACCGAGATACTCGTCACGTTGCCCACTTCTACCGAACTCACCAGTGTGCCGTTGACATTGATCTGCTGCCCCTGGACCGTCAACGTGGTTCCGCTTTGCGACACGGTAATGGTGTCGCGGCC
Organism: Gemmata sp.; assembly: GCA_041749835.1. Classification (GTDB taxonomy): domain Bacteria; phylum Planctomycetota; class Planctomycetia; order Gemmatales; family Gemmataceae; genus Gemmata. The sequence continues at coordinate 2,503 of JBGTAO010000463.1, forward strand.
GGTGGTTCCTTCAATCGTCAGGACGCCGTTCAACAGTGTGGCCGACGGAAGGGTTCGCGACGATAGCGATTCCAGGCTCAATCGAGTCTTGTGCACAGAGACACTCCAGGAGTGAAGAGTACGGGCGAAGTTGTTGCGGCTGGAATGACGGTTGATGCATCACTGGGCAAGTGATGTGACCAGGTGAAAGGGGAGTCCCAATCCAACTGGCGAGAGTGTGGGTCGCCGCGCGACCCACAGACCATACGGCAAATATTAATGAAGAAGAGATGAGAAATCAAGACTGCTGTGTCCTAATTTCTCATCTATCAGCTCGGGCTGCAGATTTTGCAAGTCGCGATTTCAATCGGGGAGCACCACCGTCTCGCCACCCGCGCGCGTGGCCAGTGCTGCCAACAGGGGATCGGCGGAATACCGGACGAAGTGAACCGAGCCATCGACGTAAGCAAAGTGCGCTCCGCCGCTGTGCGGCGACCAGAAGTGAAACATGCTACACTGATCGTCGGGCGAACCCGGGACAAAGGAGTAGGGCGGCATCTTGCGACAGGTGGGAGCGCGGAAGGTGCGGTTCCGTTCCCGAATCGCCATCACATAATCGGCCGAGCCATCTGCGTCTTGCCCGATGCCCGCGTACCACCAGCCGAAGTGGTTATCGGGGCTGGGTGGCCGTTCGCCGGCGAGCAAGGTATTGCTGAGCCCATCGCGGACATCGGCACTGGAGACCCGGGAGTTCAGGTACAACATGCCATTGTGGAAGGCGGCCGGGCTCCCCGTGACGCCGAGGTAGTGCGTGAAGCCCGCGGTGACTCCTTCATCGGTAGTGCCGCTGCGGCGGGGTTCTGCCGGGCACAGGAAGATCGGCACTTCGCGGGCCAACCCCGGATGCGGCAGCCGACTGAAGTTGCGATCCGCGGCATAAGCGGCCACCGCTTCGGTCCACAGGGCATCCTGTTCGAGATGCGGTGTGATCCGTGCTAGCCATGATAGAAACGGTTGCGGCTCCTCGGCCGAGAGCCGGC
>JBGTAO010000464.1:0-3578 GCA_041749835.1 Gemmata sp.
TTGCCCCCTCGCGGATCGCCCATGGCCGACTTGAGGAAATCTTCCAACGACTCGGCCCGGTTTCGGTGACGGGTTCGACCAATCGCTACTTCACGCTGAAGCCGTTGCAACTCATCGATAACGTGGTGCGGGCAATTGTGACCGATGAGTTCACCCTCGGACCAGCCGTGCGCAGTTGGTTGGATGACGACGAATTCTTGATCCGCGGCCGAATCCATCGCGACCTCTCCGGGATCTTGCGCGAGCAGGGTATCGCCTGAGCCTGGGTCAGCAGTTCCCCGCACAGTCCCTACAACAGGTTCGCTCCTCAACTCCGGTGCATCGCGGCCGATGATGTGTGTCACGGACGGTTTCTTGTGACCACTATTCGTCGCGGTTTCCGATACCTCTTGCACGCACCCGATGGTGGTGCGGTGCTGGCCTGCCCCGGTGGGCCAAGAGAAATGTTTCCACGGAAGGATCGAGCGATGCGGAAATACCTGATGGTTCTGTGCGTGGCACTGATGGCCTTGACGGGTGCCGTTTCTGGCTGCAAGAGCGCGGGCCACACTTCGAGCTGTGGCTGCGGTAAGTAATACAGACGGTGTACGCGTAACTCCGGTCGCGCGTACACCGTTCTTTGCACCTCTGATTGCTCAGTACGTTGCCCGTCCACCTGAGATATCGAAGCAAGAGCCTGTCGTGAAACTGCAATCGGCGCTGGCCAGGAAGTGCACGAGTGCCGCCACTTCATCGGGTTTCCCCGTGCGCCCCAGCGGAATCTTGGACAACATCATGTTGATCTGCGCCGGATCGAGCTGATCCAAAATTGGCGTTTGGATTACCGCGGGCGAAACACTGTTGACGCAGATATCCCCTTTGCCGACGAGTTCCTTGGAAAGCGACTTCGTGAGCGCGATCACCGCGGCTTTGCTGGCGGAATAGGGTGCCATCTTGGGGTTGCCTTCTTTCCCGGCGATGCTCGCGATGTTCACGATCCGGCCGTACTTCTTCTCGATCATCCCCGGCAACACGGCCTTGCAGCACAGGACCAACCCTGTGACATTGATGTTGAGAACAAACTCCCAGTCTTCACGAACGCTTTCCCAGATCGGGACATCGCGGCCCTTGCGGCTGGCAACTCCCGCGTTGTTGACGAGGATATCGACTGGCCCCGCACGGCTGACCACCTCCGCGAAGACACGCTCGAGATCGGCTTCCTTTGTCAAATCACCGACCATGGGGACGCCCCCGACTTCCGAAGCGACACGTTCGGCACTCGTGGTATTCATGTCGAAAACCCCGACTTTGGCCCCCGCGGCAGCCAACCGCCGGCAGATCGCCTCGCCAATTCCCTGACCGCCACCGGTCACCACAGCCACTTTGCCATCGAGTCCGAATAACTTGGTCGTCATGCGAAATTCCTGATAGTAGTAGCTTTCTCTGGTTCAAGTCGCCTGTCGTTTTAGCCCAACAACCCGTTTTGGGCGAGTTCTTGTGACTTTCGATTTGATCAGCAGAACCTGACATCTGATCGGTGCGTATTGAGAATAAGAGCCGTTCCGCATTGTCAACACATAGCAAGATTTCGCACAATATGAACAACCCGGGCATCCATGATCCGCTCGGGAGTAGGTTCGCTGGAGTTGTACCGGGTATGAAAGCTCAGCGCGTTGGAGACGGTGAGCGATCGCTGGCCGTATTCATCGACTTCGAGAACCTGGGGCTCGGATTCAACAACCGGCGAGACCGGTTCGAGATCAATAAAGTCCTGGAACGATTGGTCGAAAAAGGCAAGATCGTTGCCAAGAAAGCGTACGCCGATTGGAGCCGCTTCGGTATGTACACCGGGGCGCTCCACGAAGCCGCGATTGAACTCGTCGAGATTCCGCGGCGCGGAGTCAGTGGCAAGAACTCGGCCGATATTCGGCTAGTGGTCGATGCGATCGACCTCGCGTATTCCAAGGACCACATCGATACCTTTGTCATCGTCTCGGGTGATAGCGATTTCTCGCCGCTCGTCTCCAAGCTGAAAGAACTGGGGAAGCACGTCATCGGCCTGGGGTTGGTCGACGCCACTTCGGACCTACTCCGCGATAACTGCGACGAGTTCATTTATTACGAAGACCTTGACCGGGCACCGATCACGCCCGTCACGATGAATGATCAGATTCCCGAACGGAAGCGGAAGGTATTCGCGCTGGTGCTGGACTCGCTGCTGGCATTGCGCCGCGAGAACAAGGAAGTGATCTACTCGTCGATGCTCAAGGATACCATTAAGCGGAAAAAGCCATCGTTCAACGAAGAATACTACGGCTACCGGACGTTCAGCGAACTGCTCGAAGATGCGCAGAAAGAAGGCTTGCTGGAGATTGAGAAGCACAAGGCGAGTGGCATGTATGTGGTCACGCGGTTCGGGCTCGAACTGAAGTCCGGATCGGCATTGGTTCCACAGGTTCGAACGGGCACCGATACCCGAAGCGTTGTTGAGCCGAGCAAAGCCCCCGCACCTGCGATCCGCCAAGCGATTACCCCACCCCGAGTGGACAAACGGGTTCCTGTACGAACCCCGACCGCCGTCCGCCCTGCTCCGGTGATCGTGCCGCCGGCCGTTCCGGTGATCGTGCCGCCGGCCGTTCCACCCCCGCTTGCTTCACCCCTACCGACGAATCAGGCCCGCCCCCTGGGTCGTGAATTGGCCGAAGAGTTCGACGGGCTTGACGATGAGGCTCTTGATGTCGTTCCCAGCTATTCCCCTGCCAAGCCAGCCGTTCGCCCTCCTGCTAAACCTGTTCTCAAACCCGTGGCAAAAGCGCCCGTGAAGCCGGTGGTGAAGGAGCCAGTCCAGAAGCCCGCGAGCAAACCCGCTCCCAAGCCCGCAACTAAACCTGCCGCTAAAGCGACCACCAAGCCTGCCTCACCAAAACCCACCCGCAGTGCCGAGCCTACCCGTCGGAAAGCCGCACCCCCGCTACCGGTCGTACCGCCCACTCTGCCACCGGCTCCGGCCCCCAAGGCGAGCCCGAAGCCTTTGATCGACGACGATGATTTCTCTGCGGGAATCGATTGAGCACAGGCCCAAGATTCCCGTGCGACCACGGCTGCACTATTCCTGACGCTCCTTGCGGCTGCCAACATACACCAGGAAGGCCGCCATCAGCCCAAAGACAACTACTGATGCGATCTTGGCGTTGAACAATTCATCCGGCTTCCACTCCAATTTCCCCTGCTCGTTGACCGTTCCGAACAGATGTGCCCCGAGGTTGAGGGCCGAGTTGAACGAGTCCGGAAGAAACGCAAAGAAGGCGATGAAGAGTCCACACAATGTTCCACCGGCGATGTAACCGCTCGCCAGCAACACACCCGGACTCGTCTCGGTTTCGGCTTCCGTTTTCGGCTTCCCACGAATCTTGTCTGCGAGCAACCGCATCATCCCGCCGATAAAGATGGGCATCGTCGAGGCCAGTGAGAGATACATCCCCACTGCGACTGGCAAAGCGGACACACCGCACAACTCCAGTGCCACGGCGATCATCACGCCCGTGATGATGAGCCCCCATTGCAAGGTTCCGCCCAGGATGCCTTCGATGATGTTGGCG
>JBGTAO010000465.1:0-6025 GCA_041749835.1 Gemmata sp.
CAAGCTTCTTGGATTCCTCAGATCGCTGCAGATGGATCACCAGGCCGAGTTGGCTTCAGCACTTGATGAAGTTCTGATGACTGAACCCCCAGGGAATCAGTCGCTGCGCTGCGCCCCCTTCCGTTTCAGCAATGAACCCGGTTTCACTCACACTCATCAATTGTGAAGATTTCAACCGGTATCGTGTGAATATTTCACGAGGATTCGACATGCGCATGCGGCTTCTGGTGGGGCCTGCCTGGATGGCGGCCACGGTCTTGGTAGTACTCAGTTCACCAGGTTGGACGCAACCGCCGGGCGCTCAGGGTAAAGGCGGGAAAGGCGGCTTTGGCGGGCCGGGTGGCGAAGAACGCAAGATCGTCAAGGATTTCGACAAGAACGGCGATGGTTGGCTCAACAAGGACGAACGAGCCCTGGCACGCGAGTCGCTCAAGAACGGCGGCGGCGGGTTTGGCGGCAAGGGTGGCGGGTTCGGAGGCAAAGGTGGTGGGTTCGGTGGCAAGGGTGGCGGGTTCGGTGGCAAAGGCGGTGGCGAACGGGGAACGCCGGGGCCGAAAGTCGCACTGAGCGATGTGAAAGCGTATCCCGAAGCGACGCCGCTTTACGATCCCGCCACGGTGCGAACGATCTTCCTGGAGTTCGAGAACTCCGATTGGGAAGCCGAGATGCAGGACTTCCACGGCACCGATGTGGACATTCCCGCCACCATGATCGTGGATGGTAAGAAGTACCCAAATGTTGGTGTCCACTTCCGCGGCATGTCGTCGTACATGATGGTGCCGGCGGGTTCCAAGCGATCGCTCAATGTGTCCCTGGACATGGCCGACGAGAAGCAACGGCTCTTGGGCTACAAGACGTTGAACCTGCTCAACTCGCACGACGATGCATCCATGATGATCGCAGCGCTCTATTCGCACATTGCCCGGCAGCACATTGCCGCACCCAAGGTGAACTTCGTCAAGGTGGTGATCAATGGTGAAAGCTGGGGCGTGTACGGCAGCGCACAGCAGTTCGATAAGGTCTTCCTCAAAGAGAATTTCAACAGTAGCAAGGGCGCACGGTGGAAAGTCCGCGGTAATCCCGGTGCCGCCGGTGGGCTCGAATACCTGGGCGAGAACATCGCGGACTACAAGCGCCGCTACCAGATCAAATCGGAAGATACCGAAGAGTCGTGGAAGGCGTTTATCAACCTGTGCAAGGTGCTGAACCAAACCCCGCCCGACAAGCTCGAAGCCGCGCTTCGGCCCATTCTCGATGTCGATAGCCTGCTCTGGTTCCTGGCACTCGATGTGTCGCTGATCAACCTCGATGGTTACTGGATTCGCAGCAGCGACTACAGCATCACGCTCGACGAGAAGGGGAAGTTCCACATCATTCCGCACGACATGAACGAAGCGTTTCACCCGGCTGGCGGTCCCGGTGGTGGTCCAGGTGGTGGCTTCATGATGCGCCCGCCCACACCGGGCGAAGTGCTCCCCCCGCCGATTCAGGACCTGTTGCAATTCACCGATGCGCAGAAGAAGCAACTCGCCGAGTTGCAGAAGGAAGTGGATGGCAAGCTCGACAAGATCTTCAACGATGAACAGCGCAAGCAAGTGACGCAACTCAAGGAAGGCTTCCCGGGTGGTCCTCCGGGCGGTGGCTTCCCAGGCGGTGGCTTCCCAGGCGGTGGCCCTCCGGGCGGTGGGATGGGGCCGCGCGGTGGCGGTGGTGTTGAACTCGATCCACTCGTGGGGCTCGACGACTCCCGCAAGCCGCTGCGAAGCAAAGTGTTGGCCGTGCCCGCACTGCGAGCGCAATACCTGCGGAACGTCAAGACGATCGCTCAGGACGCGCTCGACTGGAAGAAGCTTGGCCCGGTGGTGGCCCAGTATCGGCAGTTGATCGAGCAGGATGTGAAGCAAGATACCCGCAAGCTCGATTCGTATGAAGCGTTCCAGCGCATCACCGCAGATATTGCGCCCACAGCCGGCGCTCCGACTGGTCGTGGTGGAATGAACTTCCGAGCCTTCGCGGAGCAACGGCAGAAGTATCTGCTGAACCATCCCGAAGTGAAGAAGGCGGCTCCGTAAAACCGCTGCTTGCCTTCCAGAAAGCCCGACTTGCCGACCCACAGTTGTGGGTCGGTTTCGTATGCAATCACCAGTAGATGGCGGTACGGAAGCTGATGCCTGAGATCGGTTGTGTCGAGAGATTATTCGTGACAGGAACCGAGATGATGTAGTTGAGCATCAACCGGGTGTAGTCGTTGAGATACCAGTTCACGCCCAGGGTTGCCTGGTGCAGGATAGTCCCGGCTTGTGGTCCGTTCGGTTCTGGTGGTGCCGTCGCAAAGAGATTGGGTGAATTGAAGTTCGCCAGAGTGTACCGCGCGGCAATCTGCCACGCACCGCAACCTGTGCCGCGTGATCCGTTCGGCCGTACAAAGGGTCGAAGCACTTGCACCTGATCGAACTTACCTCCCGTGCGATCGTAGCCGCGGTGTTCACCCGTAAGGAAGTAGCTCACATCGGCATAGAAGCCGTGCAAGAAGATGAGCCCGGCTTCGCGCTGTTGAATCGCCGTGCCGAACCACTCTCCTTGAACCGAAAGCGGTCCGTACACCGCCGCCGCCTGGAGGTTGTACAACTGCTGGTTGTACGCCAGGACATTGATCTGCGGTAACAACGGCGAGACCGGATTGTCGGAAACCACCAGAAGGTTCGACTGCGAGCCAAAGTTGTACTCCACGACTCCATTGGGTGGAGTGACGTACGAGAACGCCCCGCCCAGGTGAACCAACCGAAAGATTCCCTCTTCCTCGTAGATGGGCAAGCCTGTGAGCCGGGTTGTGACCGCCCACGCTCCGCCGTTTGCTTGTTCGGTACCATTGTTGCTTCCCGCTAGGAAGCCGCCAAGAGCGTAGGTGTATCGTTCATCATCCGGCCACCAATACGCCCCAAAGCCCCAATGCCGTGTTGGATCGAGTTGGTTCAGCGGGGAACGTTCCATGAAGGTGGTGAACCGGGCGCTCGTGGCTCCTTCGAGGCTGAACGGTTCGCGGAAGTTCCCAATGTTGATCTGGCGGGTATACGGGATTGCCGTGAGGCCGACAAACACATCGCGTAGGCGCACGGCACCGGTTGCGAAGTCGAATTCGGCCACCCACATGGCCGCATCGCCGACTGTACCTTGTGCCCCCAGCCGCGCCCGGCGGAACCCGTAGCCACCGATAAGCGTGCCAACTTCTTCCTGGCTCAAAGTGGATTGAATCGGTTGAACCAGATCGGCATCAATGCGCCCACGTAACTCGATGGTGGGCTTCAGCCGTTCTTCCAGCGGGTTTGTCTCGGTCAGCGGGGGGAGCGAGGGGACCGAGGGGAGCGGGGGAGGCTCGAAACCCGGACCGTGAGACGGTGTGCCCGTGATGGTGCCCGGTGGCAATGGCTCCTCGGCCAGGATCGGCAGAGCCGCCCAAGCCGCGACCACGATTGCCCACACGAACCCTCGGATCATTCGTCAGATCCTCGCACGAGTTGGAACGGAATACTCGGGGGGCATACCGTGCGCCAGAATTCCGAACAAGTGCGATGCGGGATCGCGGACTCGGGTGCCTGCATTCATTCAAACTCTTTGAACAGATCGATATCCGGGTACTTCTTCTGTTCCTGAACCAACTTGCGAATTTCGTGAGTCGTATTGGCGAGCATGCTCAGATCTTGTGGCTCGAACTCCATGCTGGCGTTGTAGAGCAAGACCCAGTTGACCCCGCTTGGGCCGCGCCGACAGAAGGTACGCATCCCGGTAACAATCCCATCCTTGAAGTAGCCGAAACCGTCCTTGGTGATCTCCACGCTATCCCAGCCCAGGCCGATGAATTGCCCGTTCTCACGCGGTTTCAGCGGAAGTGGCGGGGTTTCGATCATCAACTTGCGAGTCTTCTCCTCCAGCACGGGTTTGCCACGGCTACCATCCAGGTTCGTCAGGAAGCGCACCATGTCGATTGCCGAGCCCACCCAACCCCCCGAAGCATCGGCCAGCGGCAAACGGAACGCTGGCAACGGCGTGAGCGTGCCCGCGATGTACTGACGAGCCTGCTGCGGTGGATATTGCCCATCCAGCGAGTTCAGACCGAAACGGTGAATGTCCATGGGCTTCAAGATGTCTTCCCGAACGAAGTCCTCGTACGGCTTCTCGCTCAGCCGTGCGATCGCCTCGCCCAGGACGATGTAGCCGACGTTCGAGTACTTCTCCTCGGTTCCCGATTTGAAATCGAGCGGGACGGTGAGCATGAACGAGAGGAATTGCCGCGGTGTGAGCGGAGGCCGTACTCGCAGTGCCCGGCAGATTTGCGGCTCCCAGCTAACCGGGTCGCCACTGATCTGACGGTTCCAGCCCCCCGAGTGGTTGAGGCACTGGCGTACCGTCACCTCGTGCAACTCGGGTCGCATCCGTTGCCCCGTCGGTGGCCGCACGTTGTTCAAGATGCGGAAGACGGGATCGTCGAGCCCGACTTTCCCCTGTTCGATCAGCTTGAGAATCGCCACCGCGGTTATGGGCTTCGAGAGGCTCGCCAGGCCAAAGCGATAATCTGGTTGAACGGCTGCCCCTGCGGTCACGTTTGCCCAACCGTAACTCTTGGCCAACATCAAGCGGCCCCGGAACGCGATCGCCAGAGCCGCACCCGGGATGCCGTGCCGATCCATGATTTTGAGCATGGCCGCGTCGTAGGGTTCCAACCCGGGGCCTGCCTTGCCGTGCACAGGGATCTCTTGATCGTAAGGGGCATTCGGTCGCGGTGGCTGGGCCGCTGCGCCGAGGGAAGGCGTACCCGCTGCTGCTGCCAAACCCCCGAGGCCAGCCAGTGCGGCCCGCCGAGTCATTCCTGTTCGTGCATCGGCCATAAATGATCTCGACCCGGGTGAGCGTGAAGGGAGCCGGGCGACACTGGTCGAATTATGGCAGTTGCTGGCTGAAATGCGAACGTTTCGTGTGGTCAACAATGCGAAATCGGAAACGGCGGACCGGTTCCGATTCGCGGTTCGCGGGATCGGTGGGCACGATCACCCGGCGGTCGTGGGGTTGGTCGACTCCGGTTCGGTAGCACTCGCAACAGGCAACTCGGGCGGCGGTGGAGTCGCCGGCGGCACGGTGTTGCCCTTTTCCGCGGCCAGTTTCGCCCGCAATGTGGTTCGTGAGATGCCGAGCAGTTCACTGGCATGAACTTGATTGCCCGCCACGTGGTGCAGCACCTCGGCCAACACCACGCGATCGACCTCGGCGATCACCCGCCGATAAATCTCGGGTGAGCCGAACGCCAGCAGATCACGCACCAGTCGCCGGACATCGACGCCATCATCCAGTGCGCGGCCCGCCTGCGGCGCAGTTCCCCCGCGAACCGATTGCGGCAAACACTCGGCTGTTAGCACTTCGCCAACCGCTTGAATCACGCCATATCGCAACACGTTCTGCAACTCACGCACGTTCCCCGGCCAATTGTGCGCATCGAGCACCCGGAGGGTTTCCGGAGCCATCGTGGATACGTGCTTGTCGAGCTTGCGACTCGACAGGCGAACGAAATGATCGGCCAGCAGCGGAATGTCTTCCTTCCGGTCGCGCAACGGCGGCAACCAAATGATGACACCGTTGAGCCGGTAATACAGATCCTGGCGGAACCGCCCGGCGGTCACCAGTTCGTCGAGCTTCTGGTTCGTCGCCGCGATCACACGTACATCGACCGCCAGGATGTCGCGCCCACCCACACGTTCAAACTGCTGATCTTGCAGCACCCGCAGCACCTTTGCCTGCGTTGATGGCGACATGTCACCGATTTCGTCGAGAAAGATGGTGCCACCGTGCGCTTGCTCGAACTTGCCGATCCGCTGCCGATCCGCTCCCGTGAACGCACCTTTCTCGTGGCCAAAGAGTTCGCTTTCGAGCAGTGAATCGGGAATGGCGGCACAGTTGATCGCGAGAAATGGTCGATCGGCTCGCTTCGAGTGCTGGTAGATCGCCCGGGCCACGAGTTCCTTACCGGTGCCACTTT
>JBGTAO010000466.1:0-4006 GCA_041749835.1 Gemmata sp.
TCGAAGAGAACCTTGTAGGCTCCGGCGAGGGAGCTCGTTTGGCAGGCGACGGTAATCTCGGTATTGGTGCCGCGCTGAACTGCGACCGGTGTGACGTGCGTGAGCATGGGGAACGACGTTTGCGCCAGAACCAGGCCTGGCCACCCCAGAATGAAGATTGTGGCAAACGCGATCCGCATGGCCACGACTCCTTCAAGACAACGACCCACGGGCGAGGTGTTCCCGTGGGTCTGGCGAAACATGCTTACTTGCCATCACCCGGTTCGTACTTCTCCAGTTCCAGAATCGATTCGGCATCCTGGATCTTGTACGACAACTTCACGATGCCCTTATCCTTGGCGAACCACAGCTTCACCGTGGTCTTGGTACCCGCCACATCGAGATCCACACCCTGAACCGCGAGCGCGTCGAACTTGCCGGCTGGCGTCTCGATCTTCTCGGCCACATCGGTAACCTTGAAGGTGCCACTGACCGATTGCGTGCCGACCTTGCTCTTCACTTCCCAGCTTGCATCTTTGTTGGCGGGAATGGCCAGCACCTTGACGGGCGGATCGACCTTGTCGTCCTTCACCTTGACGCGGTAAACGCCGTCCGGCTTGACGCTGTACAGTTCGGAGGCCACGACCTTGTCATTGACCAGGGTATCGACCTTGACACAGTCCTCGTTGTTGAACTTCTCCGTGCCTGCGACCACGACCACGACCTTTTGATCCTGGACTTTGTAGGTCCACTTCGATTTTGGCTTCAGCGGGAAATAGGTGTCGGTCGCGGGGGGCTGAGCGAGAACCGCTCCGCCAACCAACACGACTACCGCGCCGACCACCAACCGCATCGCATGCAACATCAGCAGCTCTCCTGGGTTGTAACAGATAACCTGGGTAGTATACGAGCCCGGCTACGGGTTGGTGCTTACTTCCAGCTCGGAGCCGGTACCTTCTCCCCGAGCATGGCCTTCCCAACCGCGTTTGGATCATTCAACGGTGCCAGCCATTTTGCGTCCGAGATCGCTTTGCCGCCCACATGCCACACCTGCGGCGCAAGGAGTGTCGGCGTCCCGGTGCAGTAACCTTCGGGCGTGACGGCGAGCCAATCGTCAGTCGATCCGCTCCAGAGGGTGGCGAGCAGCCGTACGTTCACTGTGTCCCAAATCTTCACGGTTCCATCGGCCCCACCGGACGCGGTCCGGCTACCAGTGGAATCGAGTGCGACCGCGAAGACCGGGTTCCCCGTCGGCACGGCCTTGATCAGGTCGCCACCGGGTTTATAGAAGCGCAAGCTGCCATCGCCACCAGCAGCCGCACAGACCTTCCCCGTCGGGTCGATCGCCAGTTCGTGAACCGCGATGGCGGGCCCACCAATCCGCTTCTGTCGTTCCCCGGTCTTTGCATCCCACCAGTACAGTTGTGTTTCGAAGCCACTCGTGACCACCAGCTTCCCGTCTGGGGTCACGGCGATCGCCAGGATTTCTTGCTCCATACCGCTCAGCGTGAGCTCGCTCGCTCCAGTTTTGGCGCTCACGATTCGCCCGGTCCGATCTTTACTCACTGTGGCGTACCACTCACCGGATGGAGCGAAGGCGATGGCGTAGACAAAGTCGGAATGGCCTGTGAACGTGTGTAACAACTTGCCGGATATCGCATCCCACAGCCGCACGGTTTTGTCGAAACTGGCCGAGGCGATCTGGTTCCCGCTTGGTGAGAAGGCAACAGCGGAAACGGTATCGAGGTGGCCACCGAGGGAATGCACGAGCTTGCCCGTGGCGAGATCGAACAGGCGGAGATCACCCCGTGCCGAGGGCTGCCCACCCGCGACCGCCAGGAGTTTACCATCCGGCGAGAACTTGAGATCGTGAACCGCGCCCAGCACATTGGTGATCGTGCGGAGTGGCTTGGCTTTCGCGAGATCCCACAAGGTCACCAACCCGTAGCGGCCGGTGGCGAGCACACGGCCATCGGGGCTGAAGGCCACGGCTGCCATCGGTGGTAACGGCCCAATCGGCAACACCAGTTCCAGGGTTCCAGGTCGCCCCGCCGCCTTGGGTAGGCTAGCCCGCGTGCCGAGCGTCACATCGAGTTTCCGTACCAGTCGCACACTATTGGCGTTGCCCGGTGCCACGCCGCCATCGTCCTTGGGGGGTTGCCCTTCGGGCGCACCGGCAGCAACCCATTTGCGCAAGAGCGCGATCTCGGCATCCGCTAATGGCTCCGCGTCCTGTGGCATCGCCCGGCGCTTGTCCTTGCTGGTGAGCAGCGTAACGAGCGGCGATTCCTCGGGCCGGCCCGCTACCAGGACCACACCACCCGGGCCACCCTTTTGAATGTTTGGCAGTCTATCCAGCGCCAAGCCCGCAGAGATATCTCGATCGGCTTGCTTGCGTTCACTATGGCAAACGGTGCAATGTTTGCGAAGTATGGGGCGGACGTCTTGCCAGTACGTGGGCGCATCCGCGGCCATCGCGCCTGCACAAGTGGTGCCGAGTATGGCGAGAACGGAGATGATGTGGCGAACGAGAATCATGAGTTTCGGCAGCTTCACTTGGTTGGGGTAGCGTCAGCGGTTGAAGAGGAACTCGCGGCTGTTGGTGAGCACCCATAACAAGTCTTGCAGCCCTTCGCGGAGCGACGGAGCCGATTGCACCCAGCCCGCAGCTTTCTTGGCTTCGTCCGGTGCGGGCATGCGCGACCACGTGGCCAGGTAGAGTTCCTCGATGGCCTGGGGCAGCGGTACCTTGTTCGCCAGAATTTGTTCCACGCGGCCACCCTTGTCGGCAATTTTGCGGTTCAGGGTTGTGCCATTCAGTAGGTGCATGGCCTGCGCGATGTTGGGCGAGGTCGTTCGTTCGCACTCACACAGCACCTGCCGCGCCGGGCGGCCAAACGTGTCCATTAGGTACGATTGCACTTCGCTATCGGGCAACTGGATCGCTCGTGTTCCCAGTGGCAAACCCTGGTACTTCTCCCGGGTGCCCGTGACAAAGTCGACCGCATCGGCCAGTTGTTCGGCCGTGAGGCGGCGCACCGTTCGGCGGGTGAAATGGACATTCGCGGCATCCATCTGGTTACCGGCCGTGGGTTCGGCGGAGAGTTGGTAGGCGCGGCTCTTGAAGATCGTGCGTAACAGGTGCTTCAGGTCGTACCCCGCCGCGATGAAATCATCAGTGAGGGCTTCCAGCAACTCGGGGTTCGAAGCCGGGTTGGTGGCTCGCAGATCGTCGATCGGTTCGACCAGCCCGCGGCCCATGGTGTAACCCCAGAAGCGATTCACGAGGTTCCGGGCAAACAGGCGATTCCCGCGGGCGGTCAGCCAGTTCGCAAGCGGCAGACGGCGATCGAACGGGTCGTCCCACGAAAGCTTGGGGTCGCCCTCCGGCGGCACCGGCTTCACCACAACACGCTTGCGGGGGTGCGTTGCTTCACCGGTGGGCCGGATGTAAATGATCGTCTCGGAACCGAAGATGCCGAACTCCTGGCTATTCTTGGTGCCCATGCGTGCAAAGAATGCCGTGAGGCCGTAGTAATCGTCCTGGCTCCAGTTTTCAAAGGGGTGGTGATGGCACTTGGCACACCCGATGCGAATCCCCAGGAACAGTTGCGCCGTGGATTCCGCCCAGTCTTCGGAATTGCGGCCGATGCGGAAGAAGTTGGCCGGGCCATCGAGGAAGGTACTTCCTTCGGCTGTCACGATCTCGCGCACGAATTGATCGAGCGGCACCCCGTCGCGCACCTGAGCACGCACCCAGTTGTGGAAGCTCCACATCCCCTTCGGTTGTAGCGCCGTTCGGTTGATCCGCAGGAGGTCGCCCCACTTCAGCGTCCACCAGTCGATGAACTCGCCGCGTTCGAGCACCTGCTCGATTGCCCGGGCACGCTTCTGCGGATCGGTGCTGCCGAGGAATGAACGAACTTCGGCGGGTGTGGGTAACGTACCAATCGCGTCGAGGTAAAGGCGGCGAAGGAACTCGTCGTCACTGCACAGAACGGAAGGAGTCAGGCCCAAACCCTTCCAC
>JBGTAO010000467.1:0-4682 GCA_041749835.1 Gemmata sp.
AACCGTGAGCGCCGTGAACAGCAGCACCATGGCGAGCAACGCCAACGGGGCACGAATCAAGGGCCAAAGATCGCGCTCGGCGAGTGCCGGCCGATAACGCTCGCCCAGGCGTCGCCAGATTTTCGTGAAGCAGCCATCAGCCGCGCCCGGCGTCGTGAAGGCGATCGTGAGCCGACCGGTTCCGCTGCCATTGCGAACCGATTCGATTACCAGAGCATTGGCGAGAAGATCGAGCCGAACGCGCCGGATCGTTGATAGCGTGATCATCGTGGCCAGTGGCCCGAGCAGCGTGTCGAGGTCGCCGCCCGCATCGATCGCGGCCAGGGTCTCGGGCTTGGGGTCGCCGGTCAGCGGTGTCAGGTGTAACTCGCGGGAAGTGAGGACCAGCAGCGAATGCGAACTCAGTTCCGGCGCTGCCCAGATTCGCCGGTGCGAATAGTTCGACAGGCTCAACTCTGCGGGCGACTGTTGCAATGCGAACATGGCGTTGTGTTCCGGCGAAAACGCGGAGGCGGCGCATCCAATCCCACCCTAAGCGCTAGCACCGGGAATGGCTTCGGTCAAATCGGGAGCGCGGGGAACTGCCGGGAAAGTGCGAGGTTTGCCACGGTGATTTGGCACGAACGGATGTGACGTATTCCGAGGTCGAGTATCGAGTAACAGCGCCGAGTCCGTGGGAATCGGAGGCTCGGCGCTGCACAATTGGTCGCAGCGAATCGCACCGATCATTTCTTGGCGGCGATTGCTTTTTGCACAGCGGTTCCGAGATCGGCCGGTGTCGGGGCCACTTCGATACCGGCCTTCTTGAGTGCCGTGATCTTGTCGGCGGCGCTTCCGCTACCACCCGAGATGATCGCGCCTGCGTGGCCCATGCGCCGCCCGGGGGGTGCCGTTTGCCCCGCGATAAACGCCGCTACGGGCTTCTTCACATGCTTGGCCACGTACTCGGCGGCTTCCTCCTCGGCCGTGCCACCGATCTCGCCAATCATCAGGATCGCTTCGGTGCCATCGTCCTTTTCGAAGAGTTTGAGCAACTCGATCTGGTTCGTCCCGTTCACCGGGTCGCCGCCGATGCCCACGCAAGTCGATTGCGGATAGCCCAGCGACGAAAGCTGGAACACCGCTTCATAAGTGAGTGTGCCGCTGCGGCTGATCACGCCCACGCCCTTCTGCCCCGGGCCGCACGGCTTGTGGATGTAGCCGGGCATGATGCCAATCTTGCACTGCCCCGGCGTAATCACACCTGGGCAGTTCGGGCCGATCAACCGCACACCGGGCTTCGTTTGCAGGTATCGCTTGGCCCGTGCCATGTCGAGAACGGGGATGCCTTCGGTGATGGCCACGATCAGCGTGATGCCGGCGTCGGCGGCTTCCATGATGGCATCGGCTGCACCGGGTGGCGGAACAAAGACCATGCTGGCCGTCGCGCCGGTTTTCCGCACGGCCTCGGCCACGGTGTTGAACACCGGCAGCGATTTCTTGGATACCGGGCCTTCCCACGTGACCCCACCGCGCCCGGGTGTGCAACCCCCCACGAACTTCGAGCCGTACAGCAAGCACTGATCGGTGTGAAAGGTGCCCGATTTCCCGGTGATCCCCTGGCAGATCACCTGGGTATTCGAATCAACCAGAATGCTCATAGTGTGTTCCTGGGCGGTTGAGGATCATGCTGACGGATCAACTCGGCGAGGTGTGCGACGAGTCGGTTGTTCGATTGATACAGGTGACTGCGGTGACCGGCGAGCGCGAGATACCCACCCAGCACGATCAGGAGCACCGGCCCCAGCAATGCCCAGATGGGAACCTCGATTTCCGGGCGAACCGCCAACCGCATTCCGCCCATCATTCCCGCGGCCACCGCGAACAGCCCCAGGAGGATCTCCAGTTTGGCCCAAAGCGGGTTCAGCCGCTTCAGGCCCAAATCTTGGTGCAAGCGGTCGAGCGACTCGTTGGAGGTGGGCATCGAAGGCTCTCTGGGTTTGCTCCGGTCACAACTGCTCCTGGCTGGCGACTTCCGCAGTCGGCGTAGGAGCGTGTGCGACCGGAGCCCGGCAGGCTACGGGGTCGTCAGGGCGTGATGCTCTCCACAAGCCACTGGCCCGGTGTCGTTCCCTTGACCAGTTTCAGCGTGAACATGCTCTTGGCTCCGCCGGCTTTGGTGACTTCCACGTTGAACGCATCGCCCGCTGGAACCACGGTAATCGACTCAGCACCGCCGCCAATTTTGGCGACTTCCAGTGCGAGCTTGCCGGCGTTGTAATCGAAGCCCTTGTCCTTGTCCGAGCCGAACGGTTCCGCGAGCTTCTGCCGCAATGCGGGCGTGAACCCGGCGGCAAGCAGTGCCGCACGTTCCCCTTGAGCCATGCCATCTTTGTCACAGATTATCTGTGCCAGGGATGCCGCGGCAAAATGCTGGAACAGCGCGTTCGCGTCACTTCCGGGTAGGGCGGCACTAGTGGTGTTGGCGCTGGAAAGCGAAAGCCAATCGGCTTTCCAGCCATCGGCTTCCTTCACCATACGCAGAGCGTAGTTGCCGGTCTTCCCCGGCCCCATGAACGAACCGCGGAAGAGTGCGACATCGCCCGCTTGCTTCGGTTCGAATGGCGGCGAGAAGTTCACTCCGGTGCCGACGCGGCGCAACCAAACTTCGGCGGCGGTGTCGCTGTAACCCTTGGCTTTGTCGCTGGGCAATTCGACAGGCAACCCGATGGCTTTCACGAAGCCCGTGGAAAGTGAACTGGCCTTCGCGTTCCCCTCGACCAGCGACTTCAGGAAATCGGTTGCGGCCTTCTCGATCTCGGGCGAAACCTTCTCCGGTGGGCGCGGTTCGTTCTTGGCGGTTCCCTTGGGATCGCCTCCGGTTGGCGGCGTTGGTCCCGGTTCGTCCTTCTTCTGCCCCTTATCGGCTGGCGGTTTCTCGCCGCACCCCGGCAGGCTGAGCAACAGCCCGACGATGAGCAACGAGCCAGCGAACAGACGAGGCAACTGATGCAGAATCATTCGCGGTTTCCTTTCCGGAGAGGTTCGGTCAGTGGAGTTCATCAAACCCGAATACTTACTTGCTGAGTGCGACGACTAACTTGGCGGCCGCGGTGAGATCGGCCGCGGTCTTCAGCGTGGGGAGATCGCCGGCGGCCTTGGCCAGAATCTCGCGGGCCTTCTCGACTTCGTTCCCTTCCAGTCGAACGACCACCGGCACCTGGAAGCCAACTTCCTTGCCCGCCTTCACCAGGGCATCGGCAATAGTCGCGCAACTGGCGATACCGCCGAAGACGTTGACGAGAATGCCTTTCACCTTCGGGTCCGACAAGATGATCCGGAAGGCTTCGATCGCCCCCTCGGAGGTGACACTGCCACCCACATCGAGGAAGTTCGCGGGATTGCCACCGTGGTGCTTGATAATGTCCATGGTGCCCATGGCGAGGCCCGCGCCGTTCACCAGACAACCAATGGTGCCATCGAGTTGAATGAAGTTGAGGTTGGCCTTGGTCGCCCGCACCTCAGCGGGGTTCTCCTCGTTGAGGTCGCGGAGCGCCGCGATGTCCTTGTGGCGGAACAGCGCGTTGTCGTCGAAATCGATCTTGGCATCAAGCACCACCACGTCGCCCTTCTTGGTGATCGCCAGCGGGTTGATCTCGGCCAGGCTCGCGTCCTTTTCCAGAAACACTTTCGTGAGGGCTTGCATGATCTTCTCGGCCTGTGCCACCTGATCG
This sequence comes from Gemmata sp., assembly GCA_041749835.1. Lineage (GTDB taxonomy): Bacteria > Planctomycetota > Planctomycetia > Gemmatales > Gemmataceae > Gemmata. The sequence goes on from JBGTAO010000467.1 coordinate 3,714, forward strand.
CCGGTGAAACCGAGTTCGAACGCGAGGCGGCGAGCCTGGAACGGGGCCAGCCCGGTCTCGGGCGAGATGGCCACCCGCAGGATCTTCTCGGGGTGCTTCTCCGCCACTTCCTCGATATCCATGCCACCCTCGGCGCTCGCCATGAGCACCGGCACACCGAGTGCGCGATCCAGAACCACGGCGACGTAGAATTCCTTGGCGGGTTCGGCGTCGGCCTGGATGATCAGCGTCTGGATCGGTTGGCCTTCCGGGCCGGTTTGCTTGGTCACCAGCGGGTGGGCCAGCATCGCGGCTGCGAGGGCTTTGGCTTTCTCCTTGCTGGAAGCGAACTTCACCCCGCCGAGTTTCTCGGAATAGCCCTTGAGCTGCCCGGCCCCGCGGCCACCAGCGTGAATCTGCGCTTTCACCATTGCGCCGGTTCCACCGAGCGCATCGAACGCTGCGGCCGCTTCGTCAGGAGTTCGAACTACGATATGGCGGGGAATCGTGGCTCCGGCAGCCGCGAACAATTCCTTCGCCTGATACTCATGGATCTTCATCGTCAACAACTCCGCGTGCGGGAATGGTGCGGGTGTTATACGGCCCGCGGTTGACCCGTGAAAGGGGGCCGAGGATGATAGAAGCTCCGACTTCTCCCGAGATCTGATTTCATGCTGCCACTTCCACAACTGCTTGCCGAACTCGTCCGCAGGCCGTCGGTCAATCCCATGGGCCGTGGCGACCTGGCACCGGAGATACTTTACGAGCACCGGGTTACCGCGTTCCTGGAGGAACAACTCCGCAGCCTCGGTGTCGAGGTCCGTCGCCAGACGGTCGCCCCGGGGCGCGATAACCTCATTGCGACTTATACGCCACCACAACCGGCACCGTTTCGGGTGCTCTTCGAAGCACATCAGGATACCGTGCCGGTCGATGCCATGATTGTGGAACCGTTTGCTGCGAAGATCGAAGGCGGGCGGCTCTATGGCC
>JBGTAO010000468.1:0-2880 GCA_041749835.1 Gemmata sp.
CTTCAAATCGGCTTTACAATCAGCCCACACCCGCTCACGCAAATCCATCGAGTATGCACGCATCGGAACCCCCAAAAAGGATTCCATCCGTACTACCACACCGACTCAACTCGCGCTACAGCTTTCTCGAAACTGCTCTAAAATCTCGATATGCTGAAGCGCCGGTTCTCCGCCGTGTCTCGTGACGATGTAGTGGTCTGCGGTGGGGGAAAAATCAACAGCGCCCCAGCCCAGCAAGCGTTGCTTCGAGAGTTGTCGTGTACTCCGTTTCTCGATTTCCCGTATCTGCCAGATACCGTTCTGTACGAATCAGAGTTGCGACGGATCGCCTTCGAATCTCAATGCTAATACTTTCGCGTCCGGCACCGGCGGATCAAAACTTCCCTTCTCCGCAAACTTGCCACTACTGATGTCGTAGACGCGGATCGTGCTGTCTTTTAGAGAGGTATATGCGATCCACTTTCCGTCCGGGCTCAGGACGAATTCATTCGCGTCGAACGATATCTGATCGAGTTTCTCGGGTTCTCTCGCAGAAATGTCCCACAGGTTCAGCCGGATGAGACTCGGAGCATCGACGTTCATCCGGCCGCGTTGCAGAACCTGCGTGTCGGACACCGCTTAGTACCACAGTGCGGCTTCGAACGTGTTCGGCAGCTCAAGCTCCTTGGCTGGTGTGTCACCCGCGATGTTCCACACTTCCCACGCCCGCGCACCGCTACCAATTACACGCTTGCCGTTGGGAAAGAATGGGTTGGAATGGCAAATGATCGGCACGACGTGTCTTTGCTTCGGAATACCCTTCTCCAGATCGAATATGTCGGTCGCATTAGCCCCCCACCACACGGCGAGTTGCGTGCCGTCCGGGGAGAAGTGCGGTATAGGGGCGCTGCCGGGCGGCCGTGCGGGCAGCCACGCCGTCTCGGCCATCGTTTTGGCGTCCCACAGACGCACGCCATCCGCGGCCGCCGTAACCACACAGTCGCCCTTGGGGCTATACATGATCTGCTGAATCTCGCCCCAGTGGCGCATCTTGTGCGAGCCAATGACCGCGACGAGTTCCATTGGTTGCCAGGCGAACTTCTCACTCGCCGGGATCTTTGCGGGGTCGAGGTTGTCGAGCGGGCTAAAGCCGTCGTCGAGCGGCGGCACGAACACGGCTGGAATTAGCTCAGGCGGCTTTCTGGTGGGTTGTCGATTGGGCGTCGTTGGCTCAGTATCGTCGGCATCGGCACGATCAGAAGATGGCTGCCGATCTGGTCCGAATTGACGATACAACGTGGTCGCGGCACCTGCTGTCAGGAGAGCCAATAACGCCCACATGGCAACGGCAACCCACCGCGCTGACCGGGTTTTTGGCTTGAGCTCTTTTACGAAACGGGGTGCGGGTGGTTCATCGGGAACTGTCGTCGCTTCCGGGACCGACGGATCCGCTTCTGTCAGATCGAGCTGGCTCCAAACGTTCTCTGAAGGGTACTCGATTTGAACGACTTGGGGTAACTCGATGAACTCGAGCGCCTTCTCGATCTGGCCAAGCGAACGAGCGACTTCCGCCGCTGAGTTGGGACGACGCGAGGGCTCCTTCTCCAAGAGTTGTTCGATGAGCCGGGCTAACGCTGGGGGCACGTTCGGATTGTGATCCTGGATGGGTGTTGGAGTATCGACCGCCAGCGATGTTAAAATCGCCATGACCGAAGTACCCGTGAAGGGTGCACGGCCGGTGACCATTCGATACATCACAACACCCAGGCTGAACAGATCGGCGCGCGGATCGACCGCGCCACCTCGGGCCTGTTCAGGTGCCATGTAAGAAGGTGTGCCAACAATGGAGCCGCTTCCACTGAGTTGAGCGTTTTCTTGAGCAGGGCGTGCCAAACCAAAATCGAGAATCTTCACACGACCGTTCTGGGCCTCAATCCACAAGTTGGCTGGTTTGATATCCCGATGAATCAAGCCACGCCCGTGGGCTGCCGCAAGTCCCTCCGCCGTTTCTCGTCCGATCCTCACTGACTCACGAACAGGCGCGGCGGGGTTCGCACGAAGCCAGCGATCGAGCGGAACACCATCGAGAAGTTCCATTGCCAGGAATGGCGTGCTCGCGTGTTCATCGACCTGATAGATCGTCACGATGTGATCATGCTTCACGGCCGCTGCGGCTTTCGCTTCCCGCAAAAAGCGTTCGTGGGCAGTGGTAATCTTCGCAATCGATGGCCGCATCACTTTCAGCGCGACCGCTCGCTCCAGGCGGGTATCTTCCGCCAGGAACACCATTCCCATGCCGCCCTGACCCAACAATTTGATCAGTCGGTAATGCCCCAGGTTTCCCAGGTCATTATCCGATTCCTCTCCCAACGGAGACAAGCCTGAGATCGTCTGCTGGAGATCGAGCGAGAAGTCGCCAAGCACGGAATCGCTTGTCCCGATCGTCGGTTCGAGTCCACCAGCCGACAGCGACGAAGCAGACCCTGTGGCCAATCCTTCAATCAGGGCAAACTGTGCAGCGAGCCGGGTCAGGAGCATGGGGAATCGATGCTCATATTCCTCAAGCGTCGGCGCTTGCCCTGTAGCGTTCCGCGCATGTACTTCACCAGTAATAATCAGCATTGCCAGTTCTGGTTGTGCTGCAACAGCCGAGAGACCCTGCAAAAATGACTCAGCACGGATCTCCTCACCGGCCCGCCAACGGGCAACTAACTCCTCACGCGCTGCGGTAGCGGAACGAACCGGATCCAGAGCAGCAAGTCGTGGCAAGAGAATTGGCAACGGATCGAAGGCGGCTGCGTCCGTCATCGGTATCCTCGCGAGAGTTGATTGCGCATCCGATCCCGAGGTTTGCGCCAGTGTTTTGTTCATACCCATCCATGCGCACGAGGAAGGGCTTGC
>JBGTAO010000469.1:0-3745 GCA_041749835.1 Gemmata sp.
GCGTGAACAGAACATCGCCCATCAACGACACTCCACCCCCGATCACGACGCGTCTGGGGCACAGCAAGGTGATGACCTGACACAAGGCGTGAGCCAACGAGAGCCAAACAGGTTGTAGATAAAGGATGGAAGCAACATCGCCAGTAGCGGCAAACTGACCGACGCGTTGTGCCGTGATCCGTTCCTGCGGAGACTGGTTAAGAAGTGAGTTCGGATGCTGTGCAAGTTGCCCGGAAGTCAGGAGTTCGTTGAAGTATTCTCCGATCGCCCAGCCTGATGCAATTCGCTCCAGCTCTGTCCAGGATGCACCGGGCTTGCGGAAGTCCGGCACAACAAAGTGGCCAATTTCAGCAGCTCCCTGCCCCAGCCCGCGGTAAATCGCACCATCAAGGATGAGCCCACCACCAATTCCACTACCAATCGTCATGTAGAACATCGGTGACTGACCCTGCCCCGCACCAAGTGTCGCTTCGGCCAGGCCAGCAACATCTGCGTCATTACAGAGCGCCGCGGGCAGTCCGAATTCGTCCTGGATCCACGTGGCCAGAGCAAAGCCATCCCACCCGGAGATCTGGTGCGATTTGATCACAGTTTGCGTGGAATCATCGGTCGGCCCCCCAAAACCAACGCCAACGCCTTTCAAGCTTCTCAGTTCTCGTGGTACACGAGCAAGCAGTTCGGGCACGGCCGCGACGATCTGCCTGCGAATTCCCATCCCACCGGCAGCCGGATCGACGTTCCCACGCCACACAGCGATGATCGCACCATCACCGCGACCAAGCCCAAGTTGGAGCTTAGTGCCGCCAATTTCAATGCCGAGAAACATGAATGGAACTACCTCCAGACCAGACAACATTCTCGCACACTCGCACATGGCGAGAGTGGTTGTCACGATCATCCGCCGCACCTTTCAGGACACGTACCAAAGTGGTATCGTGTCGAGGGAATTGATGTAGCATTTCGTATACGCAATTTCGTACTTCTTGACCGGCGTGCGGACCTTCTTGTTGTGAGTACATCCTGATGACAGACCCGAACGACCTGATCTTCCAGGCCACCGCGTTTGCAGCACGAGCCCATCGCCATCAACTGCGAAAGGACCAACAAACCCCATACGTGAGCCATGTGTATCGGGTCTGTTTCGTCGTGCGTCAAGTCTTCGGCTTCGACGATCCTCACATGTTAGCAACCGCGTTACTTCACGACACACTCGAGGACACGACCACTGATTTCGATGATCTTTTGGAGCGGTTTGGCCCGGACATTGCCCGGTGGGTCGCCGTGTTGACGAAAGATATGCGTTTGGAAGACGCGCGACGCGAGGAAGCCTATGTGCAAGCACTGGCCATGGCCGACTGGCAGGTGCAGGTGATCAAGCTCGCGGACGTTTACGATAACATCAACGATTCGCAGAATCTCTCGCCGAGTGCACGCCAAAAAACGGCTCGCCGTTCGCGGAGTTACCTCGACGCGGTCAAGCCAAAACTCTTGCCACTCGTTGAGCACGTGATTGAGGCACTTGAGAAGAAACTTCAGGAAGTTGAACTTGGTATGACGTCGTAATATCTTGAAATGGCAGGGGTTGCTGCTTGCCGTCGGTCAGGTACTTGGCGAATAATGAGCATGTGCCCGAAGCACTCCCGGAGGCTCTGCTCAATGCCACGCACCCATCGTCTCTTCGCCGTGATGGCTGGTCTATTGCTGCTCGCGCCGACTGTTTCCGCCTGCCCATTTTGTAACCCCATGGGCCAAACGCTTTCGGGCGAAGTCGCCCAGGCCGATTTCATTTTGTACGGCACGCTCGAAAACCCTCAGCGCGATCCCACCGACCCCACGGCATTCAATAAAGGCACCACAGAATTGAAGATCGATCTGGTCATCAAGCCGCATGACTTCGTGAAAGGCAAGAAGACGATCACACTGCCTCGGTATGTGCCACCAGACGGCAAGAACGCCAAGTTTCTGGTGTTCTTCAATGTGGTGAACGATCAACTGGACCCGTACCGTGGTGAAGCGGTTGCTGCCGATAGCAAGCTTCCAGAGTACATGAAGGGGGCGATTGAAGTTCGCGAGAAGGACACGTTAACCCGCTTGAAGTACTTCTTCGAGCACCTGGAGTCGTCGGAACTCGTCATCAGTAGCGATGCGTATACGGAGTTTGGCTCCACCGAATACAAGGACATTCGTGAACTGGCTCCCAAACTCCCGGCCGAAACAATCCTGAAATGGCTCAAAGACCCGAATACCCGTGGCACGCGCCTGGGGCTCTACGGGCTGTTGATTGGCCATTGCGGCTCCACCAAGGATGGTCAAACCATACGCGAACTCCTTGATGATCCGAGCCGCTCCTACGCGAGTGGCCTGGATGGGATGCTCGCAGGCTACGTGATGCTCGATCCCAAGGCTGGGTGGGACTATGTGATGAAGTTGGTCAAAGCACCCGACACTGAGTTCCCGGTTCGTTATGCCGCATTGAAGACCGTACGCTTCTTCTGGGAATACCGGCCGGATGTGATCCCGAATCAGCAAGTCCTTGAGGCAATGAAGATACTCGCGGATATCGCAGACATTGCGGATCTTCCCATCGAGGATCTCCGGAAATGGAAGGTCTGGGATCTCACACCCAAGGTGCTGGCCTACGCCGAGAACCCCACACACAACACGATTCCGATCGTGAATCGCTCGATTCTCAAATTCGCCATCGCGGCGGCGGCAGCCGACGCCAACAACAAAGCTGCAGCTACTTTCGTTGCAACGGCACGAGCCAAGGACGCCAAGAAGGTCGAATTCCTCGAAGAGCTGCTCAAAGATGAGTTGAAGCCACCGCCGGTACCCACCAAGAAGGAACCCGGCAAGCCGTAGAAGTTGCCTTCCTATGAGGTCACACGATCGGTTATCACTTGTGCGTGCGGTCGGTCGGGCGAGTCCACCCCGGCGGACCGCCCGTTCGTTTACCCGACGTGGGATTCCAACGGCAAAAGGGATCGGGAGTCCGAATGATGCTCCGAACGCTGCTACTGGTCCTGATCGCGCTCACAGTGCTGGCATCACCCACGAGTGCCTGCACCTTTTGCGATGGCAATCTCCGGTCACGGCAAACACTTCGCCAACAATATGCCACCGCGCGAGTCGTGGTTTTCGGACAATTGAAGAACCCCCGCTTCGACCCCAAGACCGACGAAGGTTCAACGGATCTCCAGATCACGAGGGTGCCCAAAGACGATCCCGCCCGTGGCACCCAGAAGGTCATCACCTTGCGCAGTTACCTCCCGGTGATCGGGAATACCCCAACCGAGTACCTGGTGTTCTGCGGTGTGGCGAATGACAAACTCGATGCCAGTTTCGGAACCCCAGCCAGCTCAGCGATTGTGGAATATCTGAAAGGTGCGGCACAACTCGACGATACCAATACAGCCACCAAGCTGGACTATTACTTCAGCCATCTCAACTCGACAGACAGCACGATTGCCGCAGATGCATTTCTGGAGTTCGCTCGTGCTCCGGATTCGGACATCCTGAAATCGGCCAAGAAATTCGACCCGGCGGTGCTGCGTCAATTGCTGAGCAATCCTGCGACGCCACCAGAACGATTGGGGGTCTTCGCCTTCTTGCTGGGTGTTTGCGGCGGGAAAACAGATGCCGCATTCCTGGCCGCGTTATTGAAGGAACAGCCACTGCCGGAGCGGACTCACGGTGCGTATGGCGGGCTACTGGCCGGGTATGTCTTGCTGTCACCGAAGGAGGG
>JBGTAO010000470.1:0-6932 GCA_041749835.1 Gemmata sp.
CCGCGAGTTACTCGCAATACTTTCTGAGCCACGGGCCGTGGCGGTCGATGAATCAGAACTGAATCGCCTCGGGATTCGCGGCATCGGCGATTATGCCGAGATCTTTGGTATGCGGGTTCGTGTGGTAGGGCTTGTTCGCGGTTACCGCAGTCTCGGTGGCCCGTACGTATTTTGCTCTATCGACACCGCACGCGCACTACTCCTGTACCGTAAAGACGAAGTGACGTACATCCTGGCACAAACGACCACACCGGAAGCAGCCTGGCCGGCCGCAGCGCGACTGAACGAATACCCGCAGTTGTCCGCGTTCCCGGCGGACGAACTCTCGATGCGGTCGCGGTTGCACTGGCTCACGACCACCAAGGCAGGCATCACGGTAGGGTTTACCGCCTTGCTCGGGTTGCTGGTGGGTGCAGTGGTGACCAGTCAAACGCTGTACGCGGCCACGGCGGCGAGTCGGCGGGAGTTCGCCACCCTGCGGGCAATGGGAATTCCCGGCTGGCGGTTGAAGTTGAATGTCCTGGCGCAATCGTTCTGGGTGGGGCTGTTCGGGATCTTGGTGGCCGCACCGGTCACGCTGCTTCTATCCGAGGGAGCCAACTCGCTGGGGACCACTGTGCGGTTGCATCCGTGGATCGTGATTTCCGCCGCGGCGATTACCATGACCATGGCGATGGGCTCGGGCTTGGCGGCACTGCGATCGTTTCAGAGTGTCGATCCCGCGCATAATATCCGCTGATGCGGGTAAGCTCTGGTTCGGAACCTGTGGTTGAGTGAGGGGTGATTTGTGGCCGAACCGCGTCGGATTCCCGGGCTTGGGGTGGCCGTGGTCGGAATGTTCATCCTGCTACCACTGATCGGCGTGGGATGGTGGTTGAACCGCCCAAAGCCTGATCTGGCGGCGAATGGGCCACGGCTGGGGGAACTCGATGTCGTATGTATCGGTCGTGTCGATGGCCTCACGCCAGCTGCGGGGCTCGAACCTGCGATGCCTGGCCAGGTTCAGGAGGTGTTTGTCGCGGACGGACAGTCGGTCCGTAAAGGTGATCAACTTCTCAAACTGAATGACGAGTCGCTGAAACTTCGTGCGGAAGAAGCGAACGAAGCTGTTGCTGCCGCACAAATCGAACTCGATGCGGCCGAGCTGGATCTCAAGCTTCACCCGCTTCGGCTGAACTCACAAAAGATTGCACTCGAAGGGGCCAACGACCGGGTCACGCTCGCGCGGCAGCTCCTCAAAGAACGCGAGACCGCGCAGCAATTCGGCACCGTGACCGCCATCGAGCTATTGGGTGCGCGGGCGGAAATCAAACAGGCGGAACAACTGGTCAAGCTCGAAGAAGGCCGCCTGGAAGAACTCCGAGCTGCCAAACCCGAGCTGCGGACGCGGGCCGCCACGAGCCGGAAAACTATGGCCACGATCGCCCAGAAGCAGGCCGAGAAAGCCCTGCGCGATTGCCTACTTCTGGCACCAGCCGATGGCACGGTCTTGCGGGTGCAGACCTCCATTGGTGAATCGGTGATGCCCGGAAGCTTGCAGCCACCCATCGTGTTTCGCTCCAACGGTCCGCTTGTGGTCCGCGCGGAACTGGAGCAAGAGTTCCTCGGGCGAGTCGAACCCGGAATGAAAGCGACGCTCCGCGATGATGCCCGCCCCGATTCCCCCACCTGGGAAGGAACCGTGCTTCACATGGGCAACTGGGTCGCTCGGAAGCGCTCCGTTCTCCTCGATCCCGGTGAAGTCAACGATGTTCGGACTGTGGAATGCGTGATCACACTTGATAAAGCCCCGGAAGGTCTGCTCGTGGGCCAGCGGATGCGCGTTCGCCTCGGACACCCGGATTGACGATTCGCGCATGTGAGTTGAAGCTGTCACACCCGATGAGTACAATCAACTTGCTTGGAAACGGCGTTTCCCACCCGGGTGATCCGTTCCCAACCCGGCATCCAACCGGAACTTGGTTCTACAACATCATCAACTAGCTGCGGTCCACTTGGGCTGTAGCAATTTCGAGGTTCAGCGGTGCAGGTGACAATCTCCGCCCGCCACGGGCACCTCAACGAAGAAACTCAACAGCAGCTCCAACAGAAGGCTGAAAAGCTGCTTCACTACTTCGACCGACTCACTTCCATCGTGGTGACAGTAGATCTTCACCGCGATCGGGAAGACAAGGTTACGGTGGAAATCCTCGCCCATGCTGAGCACAAACACGAATTTGTTGCAGCCGATGCCGACCCCGATATTCAGCACGCTTTTGGCCTGGCATCCGATCGGATTAAGCAGCAAATCAAGCATTACAAGGAAAAGCTTCAAGATCACCGCCGCGATCCTTCCCATAATGATGCTGGGGCGGGCTGAGTGGGCAGAGGAATGCGGTACCGGGAAACCCAGCATCCTCATGAATCCACGCGACGAGGTGACCACGGCATGCGTCTGACCAACTTTCTCGTCCGTGATGCCATCATTCCCAACCTCACGGTCACCGCCACCAGTGTTGATTCACGCGACGCTACTGCGGTAACTGGGGTCAAGGAGCGGGTCGTAACCGAGATGGTCGGGGCGCTCCGAAAGTCCGGTTACTTTCGGGAAGACGATCTTGGCGATATCGTCAGTGCTGTGATGCGCCGTGAGCAACTGGGGACAACCGGTATTGGGCATGGCATTGCGATCCCGCACTCACGGCATCCTTCCGTAGATCGCCTGATCGGGACACTCGCGGTGGCACGCGAAGGGCTACCCTTCGAGAGTCTCGATGGTGGCCCGGTCTATGTCTTTGTGCTGCTCGTCTCGCCCCAGGAACGGCCAGGCGATCACTTGCGAGCACTTGAAGCGGTCGTGCGGACAATGCGGGACGAAGATTTCGTTCGCCGGCTACGGGAGTGCAATACCCCCGAAGAAATCTGGGCATTATTAGAAACGGCATCGCCAGGATGGTGACCAACAGGGTAACGTTTTGAAGCCAACAGAATCTGGAACGGTGGTCCACCGCCTCACGCAACGAAGTTGGAACGGCGGTCCGACCACGGTGGAGAAGAGCACAGAATCCGATGTGTCGATCCGGGCAAAAGCAGAACCGTCAGAGTGGTGCAGCCCAGCGATTTGGGACGAGTCCATGAGCAGTCGGGCCACTGGGAACGGACAAGGATCACGGGACAATGTCCCGCCGTGCGGCATTTCGCCCACCAGTGGTCCCACGCATTCGGTGCCCCAACGACGAGCGATCCGGGTCGTCAATCCCCTGGGATTGCACCATAGGGTTGCCGATCAGTTCTCCCGAACCGCTCGTCAGTATACCTGCACCATCACGGTGTGGAATGGAACGACCCGGGCCGACGGTCGAAGTTTGATTGAGCTGATTTTGTTGGTCGCACTGCCCGGTTGCGAGTTGGTCCTGGAGGCCGATGGCCCCGATGCATTACCCGCTCTGGATTCCCTCTCGGTGATCCTGGCGGCCCCCCAAGGGGAAGATTACACCCACTGATTCCCACACCGCGAGGTGCGAATCGTGCCAAAAGACGGGTAATCGTGGTCTCTTGAACGAGTGATCAACACGCTCCGGTCTGCCCGCCCGGTTGCGAAGTTCCTGTAACACAGGGCCCGGGTACACCGGCGAATGGATATTCGGCACGGCATAGCGGTTTCTCCTGGCGTTGCCATCGGTCCGGCCCTCGTGCTGGATACCGAGGGTATTCGAATCACACATCGTAACGTTCCACCTGAACAAATCCCCGACGAGATCGCCCGGCTCTGCAAAGCGCTCGACGAAGCCGCCGCCGAGGCACGCGAGAATCATCGCCTCTACACGGCTCGCGTCGGCCCCGCCATTGGGAACATCTTTAGCGCGCAGGCTTCAGGGTTCGAAGATGCTCCGCTGCGGGCGATGCTAGATTCCCTCATCCGCGCCAACTCGTATTCCGCTGAATACGCGGTGAGCCGGGTGATGCGCGATTACGTCAAGACTCTTGAAGACGCGGCGCAGAAAGTGCCGGAACAGAATCGAGCCGAGGTTCGCCGCCGCGCCGCCGAGTTCATCGATCTCGAAAAGCAAGTGCTGGCTCGGCTACTCGGCCAGAATTCGGAAGCGCTTCAGGAATTGACGGCTCCGGTCATCGTGCTCGCCACCGACCTCATGCCCTCGGACACTGCCGACTTCTCACCACGAACCGTTCACGCCTTTGCGACCGAAAGTGGTGGGAATACCAGCCATACCGCAATTTTGGCGGGAGCACTCGAGATTCCTGCCGTGGTTGGTGTCGGCCGCTTTCTCACCGATGTCTCGGGCGGCGATACAGTCATCGTCGATGGCACCAAGGGAATTCTCATCATCGATCCGGACGATGAGACAATTGCTCATTACGAAGAACTGCGCGTGGCCGATCTGAAGCGGGCCGATCGCTACGAATCGCTCAAGGATAAGCCCGCAGTCACCGAAGACGGTGAGGCCATTCGCCTGTTGGGGAATATCGAATTGGCTCAGGAAGCGGGGCACTGCCTCGACCGCGGAGCCGAAGGCGTGGGCCTGTATCGAACGGAATTCTTGTATCTGAATAAGATCGCCGATCCGACCGAAGATGAGCACCTCGACGCCTATAGGTCGGTGGTGCAAACGCTGGGGCCAGGCCGCCCCGTGGTGATCCGCACGCTGGATCTGGGAGCCGATAAGTTCTCGCACGCCACCGGTGGGCTAACGCACGAAAAGAACCCGTTCCTCGGATTGCGCAGTATCAGGCTGTGCCTCCAGAAGCTGAACCTGTTCAAGGTCCAGTTGCGTGCGATTCTGCGGGTCGGGCTACAGGGCGACGTTCGCGTCATGTTTCCCATGGTAAGTACGGTCGATGAACTGCGGCAATGTAAGACCTTACTCAATGAAGTGAAGGAGGATCTGGAGGATGACGGAATCCCCTTCAAACCGGACGTACCGGTCGGTACAATGATCGAAGTGCCCTCTGCCGCACTGCTGGCGGACGTCTTTGCCCGTGAGGTAGATTTCTTCTCCATCGGGACAAACGACCTGATCCAGTACACCCTGGCCGCAGACCGAAATAACGAGAACGTAGCGTATCTGTACAACCCAGCAGACCCGGCCGTCTTGCGATTGATCCAGATGGTCGTGGAAGCGGGGCGAAAGGAAAAAATCGAAGTCAATGTGTGCGGGGAGATGAGCGGGGAACCGCTCTACATCCCGCTCCTGGTGGGATTGGGGCTCCGACAACTGAGCGCGACTCCGCGAAAGATCCCTGAGATCAAGCGAGTGATCCGGCAACTGAATGTTCCGGAGGCCGAACGGTTGGCCGCACGCGTTCTGAAAATGGAAACGGCCCGCCAGGTCAATAACCTCTTACGCGATCACTTACGCCGTATCCTTCCCGAGGCTGCCGACTGAGTTCAGAACGGTTCTGCACAATGAGTTCGGGTGTGATCCTCTCTCTCGCACCCACCTCAGCACAACGAGGGGCACCAAACCTCGGCAGAACACCTGGACCAACACGGTTTGCGAACGGGTTGAGACGACGAGGATTAACCGAAGTCACCGTATGCCCATTGCAACTCCATCCGGGCTCCGGCACACCGGCCTCCGTCCGACCCTTCCCGCTCTCGGGAGGGCCAGGAGGGGCTAACCTGTTGGATTATCCGGTTCCGAATGCCCGCAGTTTCGCGAACTGTGCGAACAATCGCACCGCTCGGTTGCTGTCCTGACATTGCGAACTGGCTATTCCGGCGCAGCCGGACCCATGCTTGGTGACAAACTCCGCTTTCGTTTTGCCAAAACCGGCACGCTCCGGTTGCTCTCCCACCACGACCTGATGCGCTCATTGGAGCGTATGCTCCGCCGCGCCGATATCCCCTTCAAATCTACCGCTGGCTTCCACCCTGGCCCCCGTGTTGTCTTCGCACTCTCGCTGCCGCTCGGCGTGGCCGGCCTCGATGAGGTTGTGGAGATCGAACTGACCCGGCCATGTGAATCGGAAGACGTGCTAAAGCAACTCCAGGCTCAGGCACCCGACGGGTTGACGTTCACCCGCTGCACCGTGGTGCCCATGAAAGTGACGGCCATCCCACGCCGTATTGTGTATGCGCTGGATCTCCCACCCGAGCGTGTCGCAGCGATCACAGCAAGTGCCGCCGAGTTGCTGGCACAGCCCACGGTTTGGGTCGATCGCATAAAACCGTCACCCAAGCGATTGAATATCCGGCCGTATTTCCGGGGCCTTCAGGTCGCCAATGACCGCTTGACGCTCGATCTGTGGGTGACCCAAACGGGGACCGCACGGGCCGACGAATTGATCAAACGATTCGATCTGGCAGACCTTTTGGATGCCGGAGTTGTGGTGGAACGAACAACCGTCGAGTTGCGGGACGAAGTGACCGGCACCGACACCAACGACCAACCGCCGGACGGACCGGCGGATACACTCCCGCTCGACCCCGCGATCATCGAATCGCTGAGTCGGAGGGATGAGGAGCAACCCGCCACGGCCGCGTGGGGCGCGTCGCCCGCCGGACCGGTGGTGGAATAGTCCAGTGACCAGATTCCTTGTTTCCGGGTTCTCGTTCTCGACCGACTCTCATCCCGACCGTGGGGTTCTTAACCCGCGAACCTTGATGGAGCCCGAGACACGAACCGCGGACGAACACACGAGAGCGCAATGAAGAAAGAGATGCTGATTAATGTCCTCCAACCGGAGGAATGCCGTATCGCAATCGTCGAAGATGGGGTTCTCGAAGAGCTTTATGTAGAGCGATCGAGCCAGGAAAGCTACGTCGGCAACATCTACAAGGGCCGAATCGTCAATATCGAGCCGAGCATTCAGGCGGCGTTCATCGACTTCGGAATTGGCCGCAACGGTTTCCTTCACGTTTCCGATGTGGACCCCGCGTACTACAAGCACCTCCTGTCGCGTGAAGATCTCGCGCAATACGAATCGGAGAT
>JBGTAO010000471.1:0-6096 GCA_041749835.1 Gemmata sp.
ACGGGTCCAACCCTCATTCACCCGCTGGACGGCCAGACGACGTCGGGCCTCTAACTCAGCTGCACTACCTTTGCTTCGCATCCTGAGCAGGTTATGAGGTAACAATGCGATGAACAAGGTTACCTACCTGCCAGGCAGTAGTTGGCTGACGTGCCTGGCAAGTATGGGCCGCCCCGCGAGATATCGATCCAGATCCTCCGCTAACTCGCAAGCCGAGGGGTAACGGCGTGTCGGATCTTTTTCCAGGCACTTCGCAACGATGACCGTGAGATCCCGCGGCGTACTGGGAGCGAATCGTCGAACTCCGGATGGCTCTGTGCGGAGGATGTTGGTCATGACCTCGGCGGCATCGGTTCCGACGAACGGCGGTCGACCCGTCAGAAGTTCGTAGAGCACCGCACCAATGCCGTACACATCGGTAGCAGGACCCACGGGCTCGCCGCTGCGGATCTGCTCCGGAGCCATGTAATTCGGCGTACCGCAGGCGACACCTGTGAGCGTTAAATTGGCACCGCCTTCGAGAGCCTTGGCCAAACCGAAATCGCCGACCTTGAGCGTGAACGCGAGCGCTTCATCACGTACCCCTGCCCCGACTCCGCTACCCGATTTGGGTGCGATCAACCGTTGGGTGGGTACAGGCGAGTCTGGCGTGTTGCTGAGCAAAATGTTCGCGGGCTTGATATCGCGATGGATGATGCCCATTTCGTGAGCGTGCTGGATGGCCCGCGCCAATTCCAGCCCGATGCGAGCAGCTAATCGGGACTCTTGCGGCTTACCATCCTGCCATTGTCGCAACGTACCGCCGGGAACAAACTCCTGGGCCATGTAGGCGAACCCGGAGTGATCTCCAACATCGTAAACCTGCAAGATGTTGGGGTGACGTAACCGTGCACCGGCTTCGGCCTCGATGTGAAAGCGTGCCCGATCCTCGGAGCTCGCATGCGGACCCGCCAGGATCACCTTCAGCGCAACAAGTCGATTGAGTTTGTAATGCCGCGCCTGATACACCACACCCATTCCGCCACGCCCAACCTCCTGGATGATCTCGTAGCCGGGAAAGAGAATGGGCCATCTCTCGTAGGCTCCGCTCGCCGAGTGTTCACTTGCCTGGGTCGGAAAGCCGCCTTCCGGTGAGCCAGGGAGCGAGTGTGCGAGAAGTGTCGCGAAGATTGTGCCGGAGCCATCAATCTGTGGCACGGCTTGATCCGCTCGACCTTCGGAGTGTGTGCCCACGGGTGGAGTGAGACCACGCATGACGTGTGTCTGGTCGGTCATGCTGAACTTCTGCAGTGGAGGCTCGGGGAAAATTCCCTCAACGATAGCTCGAAATTTGTGGTTGTGTTTGGCATTCGAGAACTCGAACGCCTGGGAAGAGCTGTGGCGAACCTGGGAGCAGCGTGGTTGCAAGGTACTCGTTCCGGATCACGCAAGCGGCCCACCACGAAAAGTCTGGTGGGCCGCAACAGCTTGCGATCGCATCCGCGACTGCGGAATGACTTGCAGACGACAATTACCAACGAACAATCACATCCATGGCCGCAGAGAACAGTCCCGCGTTACCGTTCCAGGGCTTGGACTGAAAGTTGTAATCAAAGCGGGCGCTGGGGCGGAGGATCAAGGATCGGCACGGCGAGTAGGCCAGTCCCAGAGTGGTTTCGTTGTAGAGGCCGCTGAAACCGGTGCGGACACCCTGGGTATCTTCAAAAAGTTCCTGACGCAGCGTCAGCACGACTTTGTCGGACATCGAGTAGATGCCGTAGCCCGCGAACCCGTACCAGTTGGCCGAGCCAACACCCGGAACGGAATCCATGTGAGAGAACGTGGCATCGAGTACGCCGGTGAACTTGTCCGTGAATTGATGCGTGAGCAGCAGGTTATACACGTTGTAAGCCGGGAACATTTCGGACACGTTATATTCCGGGTTCGTCACGACCACATTCAACGCGGCACTGGTCTTGCCCTCTTTGGGAGCCCATTTCAACTGCCCCAGGAATGTCAGTTGGTTGGCCTCACCGATGAAGTTATCACTACCGACCGACAAGCCGTAAGACGCGGTCCAGTTGTCGTTGACCGGGGTGATGGCCCAGACACCGGTATGCGTGAAGGGGTTGTACTGGAAGTTGTACGCACGCGAAACGAATGGCGTACCGACGGCTTCCACCAGTTCATAGCCAACGTGAGTTGCGAACTTACCAACACGGACCGTGGTCCCTTCACCACCCAGGCTTGGCAGGTAGAAGTCCATGTATGCCTGGAACAGATCGATCGGGTAAGCCACGGGACCACCATTGGGGCCACTGGTCAACTGGCTATCGAGCAATCCCCGTGAGATCGTGAACTGGGAATCGGTTCCTGGCAGAATCCAATCGGTGCGGAAGCCAACCTGGAATTGCTTCTTGGTCATGTCAATTTCGCGTTCAAGCCGGAGGAAGTTCTGGTTCATCTGCCAGAAGTCCGACCGGTTGTTGAACGTCATGGGGAGGTTACTCCCATTGGCGGTACTGGTCGTGTAGTTCCCTTGGGTCCAACCGTAAATGTTGAAGCCACACTCATCCATCCGCTCGCCAAAGGTTGTTCCCTTGAGCACTCGCATGAGAGCCCATGGTTCCGGCGGTTCTGCGGCGGGCTTTTCTTCGCAGGCGTTGCACCCCTCGGTCGTGGTCGCTGCGGTACTATTCGGGGAAGTGCCAATCCCGTTGGCAGTCCCGCTTCCCATGGGGTTTGCCATTGGGGTGGGAATCGCTTGCGGCGTTTGGCTGGAGGTTGTCATTGGAAGAACAGCGGGTGGCATGGCCGGTTGTCCAGCGGCCGCTGCAGGATACCCGGGTGTGTTCAGCGGGTTCGAGACGGGGCCTTGTCCCGCAGACAAGGCCATGACGAGTAGCATGGAGTTCATAGTAGTCCCTTGTGAACCTTCCTGGTTATATGGGGACGGTAATCGATCAGTGTTCTGCACACACGCGATTCCCTCGATCGGTCTGAACTCCGAGATCGTCCTGATCAGGAGAGTTCGTTCGGTCGAAGGCGGAGAGGCGTTTGTGTACGATCTAATGGATCGGCCGATCTTGCCATAAGATCCGTGTGCCACTACCGATTCGAAGGAAATTGCCACCCCGACTGTACCGGTTATTCGGATCGCTCCTAAACCGGGCACTCGCCGCGCAAAAGTTGTTCAAGAGAGCTGTTTATTTAGCTCGCATAAGTGCCACTATTCCAGGCAGCCTCCCAGTTTATCAATCTGCTCTGTTCAAGTTATCGATATCTATCTCAATTCACAGCAATGAGATGCGGCAATCTTCTGAAATGTCAGGCTATGGCATCTGACATGCGTTGCAGCACCTTTTGTTTCAGGCTAACGCACGGCAACTCCCCGTGCCGCATTCCTGGGTAATGTCCGCCTAACTCCTGGACTGAAAGGTGAGCTAATGAGAGCCCGGTGGTTGCTCATGCTTGCGATCCTCTTCTTCGCAAGCTCTTACTTGCCCACTCAGGTGGCACATGCACAAGCGGTCACACCAAAGCAGGACAAGTCGAAGGATGATCCGTCGAATTCAGCGAAGCTTGATGACAAGCTCCTGACGGATCTGAAGAAGGGGTTTGAAGACACCCAGAAGGAACTCGCGGAGACCCGCAAGGCTTTAGAAGCGCTCAAGACCAAAACGACCGAGGAGAGTAAGCAATCTGCAGCCAAGTCCGCAGCACTGGCCAGCGAGATCGCAGGCGTGAAGGCAGGCAGCGATCTGACCAACCTAACGACCGAAACCAAATCGATGGGTGAGAAGCTGGCTGGCATCAAGACGGGCTACGAGGAGACCAAGAAAGCCGTCGCCGATGTGGCCACTGCTGCCGAAGAGGCCGCAACGGTTGGTCGCGAGCGAGGCGATTCAGCCTGGTTGCTCACTTCGAGCGCGTTAGTCTTCTTCATGGTTCCGGGGCTGGCGCTGTTCTATGGCGGGATGGTGCGGCGCAAGAATGTCCTGGCCACCATGATGGAAAGTATGGCCGCGTTGGCTGTTGTTGGGGTGTACTGGATTGTTGTGGGGTATGCCCTGGCATTTGGGCCGTCCTTGATCACGCTCGATCTTCTCGGAGTGACCCAAGGCGGAATTGTCGGTTGGAGTTGGGATCTGGTCTTCCTTCAAGGCATTGCCCCCGACATGCGATTGCCCGGATACGACATCCCGGTTTACTTGCATGTCATGTTCCAGGGCATGTTCGCCATCATTACGCCCGCCCTGATTAGTGGCGCGATCGCGGAACGAATTCGGTTCTGGCCATTCTGCCTCTTCATGATTCTCTGGGTGACCTTTGTTTACTGCCCGCTGGCGCACATGGTCTGGGCATTCAACTGGTTCGATATGAGCGCCTTGGCCGCCGACCGTGGCACCGAGGCAATCGGGCTGCTCGGCAAGATGGGCGCACTCGATTTCGCGGGCGGCACGGTTGTGCACATCGCCGCGGGTGTGGCGGGCCTGGCTTGCTGCCTGGTGCTCGGGAAGCGAGCCGGTTATCCGAAGTTTATCGCCCACCCAAACAGCATGGTCCTGACCGTCGTGGGTGCCGGGTTGCTCTGGTTTGGCTGGTTTGGCTTCAACGGCGGTAGCTCCTTGAACAGTGCACCGCTCGCGGCTTCCGCGTTTGCTGCGACTCAAGCTGCAGCTGCTGCCGCCGGTCTCGGCTGGATGCTCGTGGAATGGATTCATAAGGGGAAGCCGACGGCCCTGGGTCTGGCATCCGGGATCGTTGCGGGGTTAGTCGCGGTGACACCCGCGAGTGGGTTTGTGTACATGTGGGGCGGGGTTGTGATCGGCGTGATTGCAGCAGTGGTCTGTTACTTCGCGGTCGCTGCCAAAAACCTCTTGGGTTACGACGACTCGCTCGATGCTTTCGGAGTGCACGGGGTTGGCGGGTTCGTGGGTGCGGTGCTCACGGGTGTGTTCTGTTCGACCATCGTGAACTCGGCGGGAACCGACGGGTTGTTCGCCTTCTCGGCACACCGCGCCCGGCTCGAAGTTCTCAAGAAGGATGACAGTAAGCTCATCAAGGACGCCGAGGCCGCCGCCGAAGCTGCGACCAAAGACTTCGAGGACGCGGAACGCAAGCTGAGCAGTGCCCCCGAAGCGGACAAAGATGCCGCCAAGGAGGCCCTCGAGGAAGCCGAGGCGATCAAGACCGATAAGGCCGCAACCCTGGCGGCACTCAAGAAGGAACTGGAAGACTTGCAGGCGTTGGCCGATAAGCAAGACGATGTGGCCAACGGCGGCAAGGACAAACGCACGGGCATGTCCCAGGTCATTATCCAGCTCAAGGCCGCCCTGTTCTCGGTGGTGTTCGCGTTCGTGCTTAGCCTGATTCTGTGTGTGGTCACACAACTTGTCACGGCTGGGCACTTCCGGACCAACCAGCGGGGCGAATCGGAAGGTCTCGATCGCACGGAGCATGGCGAGGTCGGGTTCGACTTCAGTGCGGCGACCGAGTCGGTGGCTGTGGTTTCGACGGAACCCCGTGCGGCGAGCGTGCCCCGCGGCAATGGTCGATTCGATCTGCAAATCAAGGGCGCCGAAGCCCCCGAATTGATGCGAGCCTGGACCGCGTTGTGCCAGCCCTCGGAAACGCCGGCCGATGCGGACTTCCTGGCCGTTTACCCCTATGTGACAACGGTTCGGGGCACCACGTTCCGGTTCCGCGGTGGCAACTCGGAAGAAGTGGCCCGGCGACTGGAATCGCTGTTCCGTAAACAGTTGGGCAAGGACCTCAAGGTGGTGAAAGTCTGATTCACCCGGCTGTGGGAGTGGGGCCGATTGCAGGCGTCACTCCCCTGGCATCGACAACCGGACCCATGATGTGGGTCGATCACAGACCCCACGAACCCTTCCCTTACCCGAACACTCCAATCACCATGAAACTGGTTGTTGCGATTATCCGCCCGGAAAAGCTCGAAGACGTGCAAAAAGCACTGGCCGAACGAGATGTGTACCTGATGACCGTCAGTGATGTCCGCGGTTGCGGTCGTCAACGCGGCTACACGGAAGTGTATCGCAGCACGGAAGTGCAGATTCGCTTGGTGCCCAAGCTGAAACTTGAGATTGCCGTGAC
>JBGTAO010000472.1:0-4637 GCA_041749835.1 Gemmata sp.
CCGCAAGACGTCGGTGCGACCGAAGCGAACACGTTCGGACTCCACGATCTGCATGGGAACGTGGCCGAATGGTGTTCCGACTGGTACAAACCCGGCTACCCGAATGGTACCGCTCGCACCGACCCGACTGGTCCAACCGACGGTGACAAGCGCGTGGTTCGTGGCGGCTCCTTCCGCATGCCCTCCACCGAAGCCCGTTCCGCGGCTCGGGCCGCAGTCCGCCCTTCGGAACGCCGCGACGATGTGGGTTTCCGGGTCGTCTACGCTCCGCTACCCAAATAACTCAGGGCGGCGGTATCGCCCGGGTTGTGTCAATCACCTTAACTGAAGCAAGACTTCTCTGAGAGGCCACAATGACGGTGAACTGGCGCGGTGTCTTCCCGGCGGTTTGTACGCAATTCCGTCCCGATTACTCCGTGGATATCCCGGCGACTTTGGCGCACCTCGATGCCCAGGTTGCCGCTGGGATTCATGGCGTGGTCATGCTGGGCAGCGTTGGCGAGAACACGACACTGGAACGGGACGAAAAGCGTGACCTGCTCAAGGCTACGGTCGAACACGTCGGCAAGAAGGTGCCGGTGCTGGTCGGCGTGGCCGAGTACACCACGGCTCAGGGTTGCCGCTGGGCCGCCGAAGCCGCGAAGTTGGGTGCCGACGGTTTGATGGTGCTCCCGCCAATGGTCTACCTTTCGGACCGCCGGGAAACGATCACCCACTTCCGCGCGGTCGCCAAGGCGACTGATCTGCCGATCATGGTTTACAACAACCCGCCTGCGTACAAGGTGGATATCACGCCCGAGATGTTCGTGGAACTCGCCGATGAACCGAAGTTCGCGTCCATCAAGGAATCGAGCGACAACCCGCGGCGCATCACCGACATCATCAATCTCACGCAGGATCGGTACGTTCTGTTCGCCGGTGTGGACGATCTGTTCCTTGAATGCATGATGCTGGGCGCGGTCGGTTGGGTCTCGGGACTCGTGAATGCGTTCCCGCACGAGAACCGCATGATCTGGGATCTGGCCTCCGCCGGGAAGTGGAACGAAGCCCGCGCGATCTACCGCTGGTACACGCCGCTGTTGCATCTCGATACGCACGTAAAGTTGGTGCAGTACATCAAACTGGCGTCCGCGGAGTGTGGCTTTGGCACCGAGTTGTGCCGGCCACCCCGGCTCCCGTTGGTGGGTGCGGAACGCGAACAGGTTCTGGGCATCATCCGGGCGGCACTGGCCACTCGACCCAAGCGGACATAATTGCCATGCGTCGTATCACGGTCATCGATTCGCACACGGGTGGCGAACCCACTCGGATTGTCACCACCGGTGGCCCCGATCTCGGAACGGGGTCGCTGGCCGAACGCGCCACGATCTTGCGTGAGCGGTTCGATTCGTTCCGATCTTGCGTGGTGAACGAACCGCGCGGTTCCGACGTGCTCGTGGGTGCCCTGCTCTGCGAACCACATGCGGCGAATTGCTCTGACGGCGTCATCTTCTTCAACAATGTCGGCACCATCAACATGTGCGGCCACGGAACGATTGGCCTGGCCGTCACGCTGGCCCATTTGGGGCGGATGACTCCGGGCGAGCATCGCATCGACACCCCGGTGGGCGTGGTCACTGCGACTCTCCACGATCGTCACCGGGTGACCGTGCGAAACGTGCCCAGCTACCGCTACCGCAAGGCCGTGGCCGTGGAAGTCCCGTGGTTGGGGCGCATCACCGGCGACATTGCCTGGGGTGGCAACTGGTTCTTCCTCGTCAGCGACCACCAGCAAACCCTGACCCTCAGCAATACCGAGCAACTCACCGATGTGACGTGGCGCATCCGGCAGGCGCTCGAAGCAAATAGCATGACCGGCGCGAATGGTGGCGTGATCGATCACATCGAATTGTTTGCCCCACCCGCGGATGCCACCAACCACAGCCGCAACTTTGTTCTCTGCCCCGGCAAGGCCTACGATCGCTCACCATGCGGCACCGGAACCAGCGCGAAGCTGGCCTGTCTCGTGGCTGATGGAAAACTGCAACCCGGCGAGGTGTGGCGGCAGGAAAGTATCACCGGGAGCGTCTTCGAGGGTGTCGCGGAGGAGTCGGAAACGCCCGGTGTCATTATTCCCAGCATCACGGGCACTGCATACATCACAGCCGAGGCCACGCTTCTCGTCGATCCGGCCGATCCGCTCCAGGACGGCATTAGGGGATTAAATTATCCACTTTTGTAGAATCTTTGGTTCTTCCGCTCGTATCTCAACTGTTGCCCCCACTCGTGCCACGAGCACGCGGGCGGTTGCGATCACACCGGAGGAGTTATGATTCACGAAGTCTCTGGCGACATTCTCCTGACGAAAGCCCAGGCGATTGGGCACGGCGTTGCCCCGGGGGATCACCTCGATCACGGCTTGGCACTCGCTCTGCGTGAGAAGTGGCCCGCCATGGCCAAGGACTTCCGGCACTATTCGCACCAGGTTCACCCGAAGCCGGGCGAGTTGTGGGAATGGGGTGGCGTCGGTGGCGTGCGGATCTTCAATCTGTTGACCCAGAGCGATCAGGGCCACGGTGGCAAACCGGGGCCGGGGACGGAATCGACCGTCAGCCATTGCCTCCGTCGGCTGCGGCACGAACTCGAAACCGGTGAGATCAAGAGCCTCGCTTTGCCGCGACTCGCCACGGGGGTCGGCGGGCTGGAATGGGAGAAGGTGAAGCCGCTGATCCAACAACACCTCGGCGACCTACCGATCCCGATTTACGTTTACACCAGCTACCACAAGGGGCAGCAAGCCGACGAACCGGGGGCGTGATGGTTACCCGACCGGTAGCGCGCTCTGCAACACCTCCAATGGGTGCAAAGCCCGGCGACCGGTGAGGTCGCGGATCTGGTGCCGGCACGAAGTACCCGTGGCGACAACCATAGCGTCGGGCTCGGCGGCCAGCGCGGGCACCAGCGCCAGATTCGCAATTTGAACGCTCAGGTCGTAGTGATCCTTCTCGTAGCCGAAGGCACCGGCCATACCGCAGCAGCCGGCGTCCAGAACCGTGACCTCGTAGCCCGGACTCAGGCGGAGCGTCTCGGCCGTGCCCTTCGTTCCGACCAGCGTACGCTGGTGGCAATGCGGATGAAAGAGCACCTTTCGCAAGCTGTTGGTCGTACCCCAGATCAGGCCACGGGAGCGGGCTTGCTCGCCAATCCACACCTCGGCCAGCGTGGCCGTCGCGGCGACACGCTTTGCAGCCGGCCCGGGTACCAGTTCGGGCCACTCATCGGCGAGCGTGAGAATGCAACTCGGTTCCAATCCCAGGATGGGCACACCAGCCGCGGCATCGCGTTCGAGTCGGGCAACCCCGCTTTGAGCCAGCCTGCGTGCATCGGAAAGAAACCCTTTAGAGATCATCGCACGGCCACAACAGATACCTGCAAGTTCGACCGAATAGCCGAGCCGTTCCAGCAGCAGCACGGCGGCCTGACCGATCTGCGGTTCCTGAAATGTCGTGAAGCAATCGTCCAGCAGAATCACACGCTGCGACGGCGCGTTCGCTGCAGCAGCACGTGATCCCCGGCGGGTGCTGCGTGCGGCACTATTGTGGCGCGTGAACCAGTTGCGAAAGTGTTCACTGGCGAATTCGGGCAGGCTCCGGCGGCGATCGATACCCGCAAAGTCTTCGAGGAATCGGCGGACGAAGCGACGGCGTGCGAGCCAGTTATTGAGCCCCGCGAACCGCGCCGCCCACGGCGACAACTGATGGATGTGCTTCACCAGTAAGTGCCCGAGCGGTCGGCGACGGTGCAGATAGTACGCGTGCAGAAACTCCGCCTTGAGCTTCGCCAGATCGACATTACTGGGGCATTCGCTCTTGCAAGCCTTGCACGACAAGCACAGATCCAGAACATCCGCCACCCAGCGTTCTGTGATGCCCACTTTGGGGCTAGCTTTCGATTCTGGCCCGTTGGAGCCCGCCGTTTGTAGCGCGATCCGCAGTGCGTTGGCACGGCCACGAGTCGTGTCCTTCTCGTCCAGTGTCGCACGGTACGACGGGCACATGGCTCCGCCCTGGGTCTTTCGGCAGACCGCCGCGCCGTTGCACAGTTCGATACTGCGAAAGACGCCGCCCTGCTTCGAGAAATCCAGGACTGTGGGCGGGTCGGGTGGCACCTGCTCGGGTGGCGTACGCCAGTTCGCCTCCATCGCTGCGGCATCGACGATCTTGCCAGGGTTCAGCAAGTTCTCCGGATCGAACGCACGTTTCACCTGCTGAAACGCCTCGTAGAGCACCGGCCCGAACATCTTGCGGTTCCACTCGCTGCGCACCAGCCCATCGCCATGCTCGCCGCTCATGCTCCCGTTGAAGCGCAAGACGAGATCGGTGACCTCTTCCATGATGCGCCGCATGATCACCACGTCCTGGGGGTCGTGCAGGTTCAGCAACGGGCGGATGTGCAAGCAACCGACGGAGGCATGCCCGTAGAACGCCCCATCGGTACCATGCCGATGCAAGATGTCGCGGAAGCGCGCGGCGAACTCGGGTAATCGCTCGGGTGCCACGGCGCAATCTTCGCAGAAGGTGATGGGCTTGCGGTCGCCGGGCATTCCCAGAAGCAAGGGAACGGCGGCACTGCGCAACGCCCAGAGCGGATCGCGCAAG
>JBGTAO010000473.1:0-11260 GCA_041749835.1 Gemmata sp.
GTCCACGCTACAGAGCGATTGTTGAGCCAGGTTGATTATGATGTCCTCGATCCAGAGCCCACCGTTTTGAGCCGGCGCGTCTTCCTCCAGCAGCAAGATCTCGACTCCCGAGCTGACATTCAGTTGGTAGCGAGTGCGGAATTCGGGAGCAATTGGCACCTGGCGGCCGTGTAAGCCCAGGTAGCCCCGGATGACGCGCCCGTGGTTGATGAGTTGCGTCAGGATGTGCTTGGCCGTGTTCACGGGAATGGCGAAGCAGAGCCCCTGCGCGGGTTGGATGATCGCTGTGTTGATCCCCACGACACGACCTGCCGAATCCACAAGTGGCCCACCCGAGTTGCCGGGGTTCAAGGCGGCATCGGTTTGAATGATGTTATCGACCAAATGCCCCGAGGTACTCCGAAGAGTTCTCCCCAGTGCCGAGATGACACCCGCGGTGACTGTCGATTCAAAGCCGAATGGGCTACCAATCGCTACTGCCAGTTGTCCAACTTTTAAGCCTGCTGAGTCGCCCAGTGTCGCAAAAGGGAAGCTTGATCCTTCCATGCGCACCACGGCAAGATCGGTCCAGGGATCGTTACCGACAACCTGCCCGGCGTGCTCTGAACCATCACTTAAGCGCACCCGAACCCGGCTGGTTCCCTCGACGACGTGATGGTTGGTGAGCAAGTACCCATCTGGTGCAAAGAGGACACCCGAACCGCTGCCACCGCGTGACCCCCGGCCTAATCGCAGGTTCACGACGGTCGGGCGAAGTGATTCCGCCACGCGAACCACCACCTGCGAGAAGGCGTCGAGTGCCTCGGCTTCCGTTGGCAATTGTTGGGGAGTTGAAGAGGGAACCTCGTTCTCGCCACCATTGCTGATAAAATGTTGCCAGAATCGTGACACGGTTAACTCCTCGAAGTGGTGTCTTCGAATTCTAGGTTGGTCGACAAGTGGTGTGGGTGTCGTTCGAGAATAGTTCCCCATCAAGTGGAGAGTTCCCCAATGGATCGCCGTGCATTTATCGCAAACTCGATGGCGCTCGGTGTGTCCACTCGTGCTTCTGTGTTTGCCCCGGCATCCCAAACCGCCGACACACCGGGTTATGCTACTCCTTTGCAAGCTATGAAGGGGCCGCGCGAGCAACTTCTCTTCGTCGCCTGCACATACGCCAACACCGGGATCTCCAAGCCCGATTACCTGGCGGTTGTCGATGCCGATCCGAAGTCGACGGACTATTCGAAAGTGGTACATCGGTTACCCATGCCCAACATCGGTGATGAGCTGCACCACTTTGGCTGGAACATTTGTTCCTCGTGCCATGGGCAACCTGGCGATCGCCGGTACTTGATCGTACCCGGGTTGAAGTCGAGCCGAATCCATGTGATCGACACCAAAGATCCGAAGCAGCTCAAGATTCACAAGGTGATTGAACCGGAAACAATCGCGAAGGTGGCCGATCTCTCGGCTCCGCACACCGCACATTGTCTGGCGAGCGGGGAGATTCTGATCTCGATGCTAGGCAATGCGAAAGGCGAAGGGCCGGGCGGCTTCCTGCTCTTGAACGATCGATTCGAGCCAACCGGTCGGTGGGAGAAAGACGCGAAGGGCATCCAGTTCAACTACGATTTCTGGTACCAACCGCAGCATAACGTGATGGTCTCCAGTGAGTGGGCAGCACCGAACACGTTTGCTCCGGGGCCAAGCTTCGATGATGTAGCCGCCGGCAAGTATGGCCAACGCATTCACCTGTGGGACTGGAAGGAACGGAAGATTCGGCAGTCGTTCGATCTTGGAGCCGCTTCCATACCGCTCGAAGTGCGGTTTGCACACGATCCGAAACAAGCCTACGGCTATGTCGGTACTGCGCTGAGCAGTGCGATGTGGCGGTTCGGCTCCGAGAACGGTCAGCCCTGGATTTGCGAAAAGGTGATCGAGATTCCACCCATCAAGAACGACAAGTTCCCCGGTGGGGCGGTGCCCGCTTTGATCAGCGACTTTGTACTTTCGATGGACGATCGCTTCATGTACGTGGCTTCGTGGTTGCAGGGTGAGATTCGCCAGTACGACATCAGCAACTCGGCCAAGCCCAAGCTCGTGGGCACGGTTCAAATGGGTGGTGTCGTGCGGCCAGTGGAAAAGCTCCATGGCAAGCATCTGGGTGGTGGCCCACAGATGCTACAACTCTCACTCGATGGAAAACGGCTCTACGCGACCAACTCGCTGTACAGCACCTGGGACAATGCCTTCTATCCCAACCTGGCCAAGGAAGGGTCCTGGCTTGTCTGTGTGGATTGCGATACGGAGAAGGGCGGGCTGAAGATCAACGAGCAGTTCCTGGTCGACTTCGGGAAAGAGCCAGAAGGGCCAAGTCGTGCTCACGAAGTCCGCTATCCCGGTGGCGACTGCACGAGCGATATTTTTACCTGATGTGAGCAGAACACAGTCATGGCGAAGCCGACGCGCACGAGTCTCGTTGTTGCAAACGAGCGACCCCGGGCCGAGTCAGCCGCGAACGCGTTCCAAACAGCGGCCAACAAGCTCGGGCTCGGTTGGGTGGCTCGACCGGCACGCAACGGTGAGGCGGTTTCTCTGGAGACCGTCACCGTTGCAGTGGCTGTGGATTTAGCGAATCTCGTTCTCCCCGGTTGGACCGGCCGCGTAGAAGGATTGACGACTGCGCCGGCTCTGGATCTGGCCGTGAATGGGCTGCTCGCACGCTTACTCGGTGGCAACGATCAAGCGGTGTTGCCGCCGCCGTCAGTCGCCCCGACGATTCCCAAGAAAAGCCACACGGTGAAGCTCAGCCGCGAAACAGCCGGAAGAAGGGGGAAGGGGGTGACTGTCATCTCGGAATTGCCACTGAATGAGGATCAACTCAAGGAATTGGCGACCCGCCTGAAGACAGCGTGTGGAACCGGTGGAACCGCCAAGGATGGCCGAATCGAGATCCAGGGGGACCAGCGCGATCGCCTGTCAATTGAATTGGAGAAACTGGGTTACAAGGTGAAGCGGGCCGGCGGTTAATAGGCTTCTCGGAGTGCTTGCTCGTAAAGGTGGCGGGCTGCCCGGCCACTCATGACCCTGTGTTTCAGCAATTCCGCCGCAATGAGTGTGACCGCTCGCCAGGTCGCTGCGTCTGCCAGAAGTGCCTCGACTTTTCGTAGCAATCGCTCTTCGTAGCGAGGAGCCGCACGGTCCGATTTCCGTTGTGTGGCTAGCCGCCGAACATAGAGCAAATCGCGGCGAGCACCCTCCAGCTTGTACTTTCCCGTGTATTGAGCCTCGGCAGCCAAACCGGCGAGTGAGATCAGGATTTCGCGCTCAAGGGAATCTTCGCTGGGTCGGAATTGGCCTCTACCGAACTCGCACTGACCCAGGCGACCGTGGCTGGGCAGGATGCTCACCCGATGGACTGGGCGATCGAGAACGAGCGCAATCACAGCATGGCCAGCCTCGTGAAAGGCCGTGGCAACATCCGGATTCGCCTCCGAGTGAGGTTGGCTCGCGTGGCTCATCGTCTCAAGTTCCGTGTCGCGTGATTGCAGATCCGCGCCGTCTCAAGGGTGGGTGATTCCGCCATCCAGCGCTTGCAAAGCTGGTGAACCCAGGTCGCTTGAGACTTCCCGGCATCGTTTAACCAGTTCCCCACACTGTCCTGAACGTACTTCGAGGAATCCGATTTCAGCGGCTCCAGGAGTGGCAACGCGAGTTCCGGCTTGGCTTTGAGTGCCTCGATATGGGAACACCAGACGCCGCGTGGTCGCAGCGATTCCGTGGCGAACCGGCGAATGTTGGCGGAATCGTGATTGACCCACGATTGCAACCGGGTGATGGCATGGCCTAGGTTATTCGCCAGGTGTGGGCGAACGGACATCCACGCCCATTCACGGACACCGAAGTGATGATCGTCGGCGAGGGGTTGGATGCGTTCGAGGTGTGTCTTGAGGTTCAGTTTCGGTGTGAGCCCGATGGCGTAACAGGCCCAGCCGCGCACGGTATCGGAGTGGTGAGCTAGGAGGAGCGGCAATCGTTCTTCACCCAGATGCCCCAGGAGAATCGCACCCACCGCCTGCATCCTGCGTGTGATCCCACGATCTGCCAGTTCTTGGATCTGGAGGATTGTGGGCGTGGGGAGGTCGGGCACCGCGGCCTGGGCGAGTAAGCAAAAATCGATTGCCAGCGTCTCGGCAAGCGTTGCCGATTCTGCTGTTCCCGCATTGAGCTGTGCGAGTAGCTCGCTCGGGATATCGGATCGACGAGAGAATCCTGTTCTCGGCTCTGTCATGCTCAGTATCGCTCCACGATCATCGCGACGGCGTTTCCTCCGCCCAGGCACAACGTAGCCAAGCCGTAACGCTTCCCCAGCCGATGCAGAGCATGGACCAGGGTCGTCAAGATTCGCGCACCACTGGCTCCAATCGGGTGCCCCAACGCGATGGCACCACCGGTCACGTTGACCTTGCTATCGTCGAGCCCCAGTGCTTTGCTGCATGCCAGCATCTGCGCAGCAAACTCCTCGTTCACCTCGAAGAGATCGATTTCTTCCAGCTCCAGGTTTGCCTTCTTACAAACGGAATGAATGGCAGCGACCGGTGCGATGAAGATGTCCTTCGGTGCGACGCCACTCATGGAATAGGCCACGATGCGAGCAAGCGGCTTGGCACCCGATTCCTGGACAAACGCTTCGGATGCAACAACCAATGCCGCGGCACCATCGCTTAATTGGGAAGAGTTTCCAGCAGTCACCGTGCCATCGGGCTTGAATGCCGGTCGCAGTTTTGCGAGCCCTTCCGGCGCTGTTTCCGGGCGAATTCCTTCGTCCTGAGATATGGGCGGATTGGGTTTCCGACCCGTGCTGGCAATCGCCACCGGTACGATCTCAGCGTTAAACGCGTCGATGGCACGAGCCGTAGCCGCACGTTGATGGCTCATGGACGAGAAGCGATCCTGATCGGACCGGGAAACCGAACACTTCTCGGCAATGTGCTCGGCAGCGTCGCCCATCGCCCAGTTTTCGATGCCACACCAGAGGCCATCATGAACCAGCGCATCGGTGGCTTTCTGGTCCCCATACTTGTACCCCTGCCGCACCGCTTGCAGCAGGAAGGGTGCCCGGCTCATATTCTCCATGCCACCGGCGACAATGAGGTTCGCGTCCCCTGCTTTGATACTTTGAGCGGCAAGCATGACGGCTTTCAAGCCTGAGCCACAGACCATATTGGTGGTATGGGCTGGAACTGTGTCGGGTAGACCCGCTGCCAGCGCAGCTTGTCGCGCCGGTGCTTGCCCCACGCCGGCCTGGACCACATTGCCCATGATCACTTCGTCGACCTGCTCGGGTGCGACGTTTGCACGCTTGAGAGCTTCTGCAATGGCCACGGCACCGAGCTTGGGTGCAGGAATCTCGGCGAGCCCCCCCAGGAATTTGCCAACAGGTGTGCGAACTGCGGAGAGGATGTATGCTTCCATGGGGTTCCAACTTCCTGTACGAATTCAACCGGCCACCCGACTTCAGTGATTCGGGCGGCCCGCCAACAAGACGCTGCCTTTACGGCGATGCCGGGACTTTAGCCAGATATTGTACGTCATCGGGCAGTGTTCATGCTCATCTGCTCACAGCATTGGTGTATCAAGACTGAAGGGTACCCAAGGTTCCGATGATAAACCAGCCACGAATGCCACTGGTAAACCGGTGTCATCGTGACTAGGAATCGGGTGTGCCCTCACGAAACGCGCAGGATACCCGGATGCCAGAACCGATACTGGTTACTGAGAATCTCAGCAAGAGCTACGGCACGTTCCCCGCATTGTGCCGCTTGAATCTGGCAATCGCACCTGGTGAAGTGGTCGGTATCTTGGGGCCAAATGGCTCGGGTAAGTCGACAGCGTTGCGGCTCATGCTCGGGTTTCTGAAGCCCAGCGCAGGCTGTGCCAAAATAGGCGGGTTTGATTGCTGGTCGGGTGGTGTCGAAGCTCGCAAGCGTGTCGCCTATCTTCCGGGTGAACTGCGATTGTACGACTCCATGACGGGGCGGCGTCTCGTTTCGTTTCTGGAAGAACTCCGGGGCGACCAACCCGATGCGAGCCTCGACGCTCTCGCCAAGAAGCTCGATATCGACATCGATCGGCCGTTGACCCACATGTCCAGCGGCATGAAGCGGAAAGTGGCGCTCCTGGCGGTGTTGCTCCCGAAGGTGCCACTGATCATCCTGGATGAACCCACCAATACGCTCGATCCCACGATGCGGGATGAACTTCTCGAACAATTGCGGAGTGCCCGCGACCGTGGCCAGGCCGTGCTGTTTTCCTCGCATGTGTTGCAAGAGGTGGAAGCGGTTTGCGATCGTGTGGCGATTCTCCGCCGTGGCGAACTCGTTCACCTGCAGGACATGGCCGAGCTGCGCGAAGGAAGAACCGTCTCGGCACGACTTACCGGGCCAGCACCGAGTGCCGGGCCAACCGGAGCCCCATTCGCTCCGAGTGAACTGAACGATGGCATGTTGAACCTGATCTATCGAGGTCCGCTGTCGCAGTTGTTGCACTGGTTGGCGGAACAGCCGTTGACCGATCTCAAAATCGCACCACTGGGGCTGAGTTCGATCTACCGCCAGTACCACGGGGTATCATGACCTTCATCTTGATGCGGAAACTGCTGCGTGATGTCCGCTTACCGCTCATCATCGTCTGCCTCCTGTTGTTCGCCTTTGCGACCTTCTGGGTCAAGATCGCCCAACGAGTGACATCCGAGATCGCTCCGGTGTTCAACTCGGTGGCGCTGATGTTCGGCGACAAGAATCTCTTTCAGGACGTGCTATTTAAAGGCCCAGGAAAGGTGTCGCAGGCGGCGCTCGGCTGGGGTGATCTCAACTTCGAGAAGCCGAACGATTTCCTGGCGATGGTGATGCTCCACCCCACCATCCTGACGTTGCTGATGGTCTGGGCGATCGGTCGGGCGGCCGGTGCGGTTGCGGGGGAACTCGACCGCGGAACGATGGAATTGCTGATGTCGCAACCTGTGCCCCGGAATCGCCTCATCCTTGCGCATCTGCTCGTGGATCTGCTCGTGATTCCCGTGCTCTGTCTGAGTCTGTTTCTTGGTACACAATTCGGCTTGCTCATTGTAGGCGATTTCGTGCCCGACTACACCGCGTTGCGAAACCTCAAAGCACCGGATGGGTCTGTAATCTCGCTCCGCATCCCGGATGATCCAAAGCCGTTAGAAGTGAGTGGTCTAGGGCAGCTCCCGGGCCTGATCAATACCTTCGCGCTCTTGTTTGCCATCAGCGGGATCACGATTGCGCTGTCGGCATTCGGCCGCAGTCGCTGGAAGGTTACGGGCTATGCCGTACTGATTGTCGTGGTGATGTTCGTGGTGAACACAATTGGGCAGTTGTGGGGACCTGCAGAGTTCTTGCGCCCACTCACCTTGTTCTTCTACTACCAGCCGCAGAAGATCATGCTCAGCAACAACTGGTTGGTGGACCTCGCCAATGCCTGGCCCGGAGGCCCAGCCCTTTCCGGAGTGGGTGTGCTCCTTGTCGTGGGTGTCCTGGGGTATCTCGGTGCGCTCGTAACTTTCACACGTCGCGATCTCCCCGCACCGCTGTGATCGTACATCGAAGTCAGTTAGAACCACGGAATCGAGCCAAGAACTCCTCTGGACAAGCAGGCGACCTGAAGCTATTGGCCGACTCGCGTGCCCATTTTGGGGAAAATGTGGTGTGCACTCTCACGTTGGGGGACGTGCCATGCAGCGCCTCATGTTGGCGAGCTTATTCATTCTCGCTGTCACTTCTGGCGGGTGTGCCACACCGGCACGCTATATCGAGCGGCAGCCCGATTCGGGCGTAATTGCCATTCCGACAAACACCAACGCCTGGCCGAGCTACAACCGGAACGATGCTTTCGCTTTGATCCAGAAGCATGTCGGCTCGGACTATGAGATTGTTGAAGAACGCGAAGTCGCCACGGGGCAAACAACCCACCAGAACCAACTCGTCGATCAACAACCGGGGTTCAACCCGGGCAATCCGCTGTTTGCGAGCCAACGGCAAACGGTTCAACAATCGACCACGACCCAGGATGTGACCGAGTGGCGGATTGCCTATCGGAAGCGGTCGCAACCGCTTACCGGTGGAAGCCAACTGCTGCAGCACCAAACGCAGTACCCCTCGGGCGCGGTGATAGGAACGCAGCCTGCTGGAGGTATTGCTCCCGGTGTGGGCCCCGTCACTCCTGCTGTGGGCTTCGCACCTGTGGGCCGACCTGGCCCGTTTGATGCTGCTCCCAGTGGCTTGAAGTGAATGAGCGATTCTGGCCAGCCGTGTGCTAGCCCTCGCCGTTAAAACCCGGTCCGCATTCAGAACCGATCGCTATGGCTGAAGAACCCGAGTTCCGACGTGATCCGGTGTGCGGCCGCTGGGCCGTGGTGGCCCCCGAACGGTCACGTCGCCCAATTGCACTCGAAGGAGCGATCCCGCGTCACCGCACGAATGGTGAACGCCGGCCCTGCCCATTCTGTCCCGGGCAGGAGAGCGACACTCCGGATGAGGTGCTTGCCTTCCGTTCTTCGTCGTCCCAACCGAATGGTCCCGGCTGGCAACTCCGGGTTGTACCTAATAAGTTCCCTGCAGTGCGGAGCGATGTTGGTGACAACTGGTGCGACACGGAAGGCATGGTGTTTCTCAGCACGCCCGGTTTTGGCCTGGCTGAAGTGCTGATCGAGAGCCCGGATCATGTCTCCGATCCCACGCAACTCAGCACGGAGAGTTTTGCCAAGGTCTTCCAGGCGTATCGTGATCGAATTCTTACGCTCAATGACGATCCGCGATTGGCATACGTCGCCGTGTTCAAAAATGTCGGGGCTGAAGCAGGTGCTTCACTCGGGCACACCCATTCTCAAATCGTGGCAACACCAGTTGTGCCGATTGGAATCGAACGTGAACTCATGGGTGCGGCGGCGTTCCATCAGCGAACTGGCCGTTGCGTGTTTTGCGATTTCACAGAGCGGGAGCTGAAGACGGGTGAGCGACTTGTTGCTCGTTCCGAGAACTTTGTCGTCTTCACAACGTTTGCACCGCGGTTTTCGTACGAACTGTGTGTGTTGCCGCTGAAGCATTGTGATCGCTTTCAAACCCTGACCGATTCCGCCAGTCACGAGCTGGCATCGCTCTTGAAGCGAGTGCTGGTAGCCCTGGATCACGTGCAGAATTCGCCGGCGTATAATTGGTTCCTGCACTCGGCCCCGCTGCGGAGCGAACCGTTGCCGCATTATCACTGGCACCTCGAACTCTTACCCCGTACCGCTCGGCCGGCTGGCTTGGAGTGGGGGTTTGGTTGCTTTATTATCACCACCTCACCAGAAACTGCAGCCCGTGAGTTGCGCGCGGCGTTACCGGCATCTTGAGCACGGCTATCCGCAGAATGGGTAACCGTGCGTGGCAAAATTCCTACATCACACTTGTCTGCGGCAGTTCCTTCACCTCGTCCATGCTGGTCGTTGTCATGCGCATCGGAATATTTGGTGGCACCTTCGATCCCATCCACATGGGCCACCTGATTCTGGCCGAGCAATGCCGAACACAGGCCAACCTCGATGAAGTTCGGTTCATGCCAGCAGCTGCGCCCCCCCACAAACCGGGTCTTACGATCACGCGGTTTGAGCAGCGTTGCGAGATGATTGAACTGGCAATCGCGGGGCATCCCGCGTTTAAGGTAGAACGCATCGAGAAGGAACTGCCGCCTCCCAGTTACACCGCCAACACACTGGCCCGGATGCGTGAGCGTGAACCGGACCACGAATATCACCTGCTCATGGGGTCCGATGGCTTGCCCGACCTGCCCGGCTGGTATGAGCCGCTGCGGGTGATCGAGCAGGCGGGTTTGATCGTGGTGCCACGTCCGGGCGTCATGCTCTGGACGGCCGATCGCCTAGCCAAAGCCCTTGATGTTGATGTCGCCAAGGTAAGCATGCGGTTCGTGGCATGCCCCATGATCGAGATCGCGAGTCGAGAATTGCGGCGGGCAATCAGCGATGGCATGAGCATCCGCTACTTCGTACCCCGTGCGGTCGAGGAATACATTCGAGATCGCAAGCTGTACACCCAGCGTGGCTAACCCGATTTGCGAATGCTGGGTTCTTTTCGCGGTATGGCTGAGCAGAGAGCAATTGGCAGTTCAGTAATCCGTAAGTACCCGCGGGGGCAGCCCCATCCGCAGTGCATTCAACACGGCAACGACATCGATCACTTCCTGAAGAATGGCCCCGGCAACGGGTGGAAGATATCCGAACGCAGCCAGCATCATTCCACCCAGGCTCAAAACGATTCCACCAACCGCACTTTGCAAGGCAATCGCACGAAAGCGCTGGCCGATATGAAGAAACTCATCGACTCGCTTGAGATCGGCATCCAGGATCACGGCTCCCGCAGCTTCCGCCGTGACATCGCTATTGCGCCCGAAAGCCAGCCCCACGGTGCAGGCCGTCAACGCCGGGGCGTCGTTGATTCCATCGCCGACGTACAACGTGTTGGCTCGGGCGGTCTCGCGCCGGGCGATCTCCACTTTCTGCTCTGGTGATTGCCCGGCATACACCTCCGAAATCCCGACCGCGTTCGCCAGATATTGCACCTCATTTTCGCGGTCTCCGGACACCAGTAGAACGCGCTCGAATCGATGCTTATTGCCCAGATGTTGGATAAACTGCCGGCCATCGGTGCGGGGTCGATCCCGGAATCGGAGCGTGGCAGCAAGGCGATCGTCAATCAGTACGACACACTCCAAACCGCCACAGAGTGGTGGCAAGTCTGTCGCGAGCTCCGGGCGCTCCCGCAAGAGTTTCGTTCGTCCCGTCACCACCAACTTGCGGCCTTCGACCAGACCGACTAACCCTTTTCCCGGTGGTTCTGCGACTTGCGAAGCCTCATGCAATTCCAGGTGTTCCGTTTCGGCGGTCTCAAGAATCGCACCTGCCAGTGGGTGCCGGGAATACCGTTCCAGGCTCGCCGTCAGCTTCAGGACTTCACTTCGGGAAAAGTCGGGTGCAGTGATCACATCGACGACAGCCGGGCGGCCGTAGGTGAGGGTTCCCGTTTTATCAAAGATGCCAACCCGGCAGGAATCCAGCTTCTCCAGGACGGCCGGATCACGCACGACAATCCCACGCCGGGCGGCAAGCGACACGGCTCCCAGGATGGCCACCGGGATCGCGATGAGCAGCGGGCAGGGCGTCGCCACGACCAGCACCGCGAGGAACCGCACCGGATCGCCACTT
>JBGTAO010000474.1:0-3235 GCA_041749835.1 Gemmata sp.
CGAAGGCGATCATCAACTTCGATCAACGGGTGAGCACGGGCGAAGATGGCGAAGAGGAAGAAAGCCTCTTCGAGATCGTCCCGTTCATTCCGAAGTCGAAGGACGATTGACCGCAATTGGGAAACCCAGCCCGGCCAGCCCACGGGGTCCGCTCCGTGGGCTGGCTCGTTTCACGAACATTCCCCGCACAGTTCCTGCAATTCCACCGTGTATACTGAGAGGTATTCACACCTCTGGGTGCGCCCCATGTCCGAATCCGCCTCTCACCCCACGAGGTCGTTTGTCACGGCACCCGCTCCGCCAGGTGTAACCGCGCCGGAAAGTGCTCGCGCCACGGCGGCTCTCGCAGCACCGGAAGCCTCACAGCGTGCGATTGCGTTGGTGGCCGATACCACCATCGGCCCCGATGGGGAGATGCTGGTACTCCTCCGCTCGCGGCTGCGGCAAGTGGTGTTGCTCTTCTTGGCTGCGTATGCGGCGTTCCTGATCCGCGACCTGACGGCCCCCACGCGGATCGGCATGCATTATCAGAAGGTCATGTTCCTGATCGTGACGCCGTTGCAATTGCTCTTGGTTGCGATCACGTGGTCACCGTGGGCCAACTCGTTGAACCGGGTGCGGGCGGTGGAACTGGCGGTGCTGGGCATCTTCTGTATTGCTGTGGGGAGCATTCAGTTCTACTGGTTGTGCGATTGGGACGAGTTGGAATTGTATATCTCCGGCCCCGACGCGATGAACGCGCAAGTGATGGTGGGCAACACCTGGGTCGTTCCCTGGTTCGCACTGATCGCTGGTTACCCCGTCATTGTCCCGAATCCGCTGCGCCGAGCGCTCAGCATCGCCGGCACGATGGCGTTGTTACCATACATCGTGACCGTAGCGGCGGTGCTCACCAGCCCCCGGGGCTGGAACGACACCTGGATGATGTTTGTGACGTACACCATCTGGCTTCCGCTGGCCGTCGGGTTTGCGGTGTATGGCTCGCATCAGGCGGGCTTGCTGCGGCGACAAGCTTACGAGGCCAAGCGCTTCGGGCAGTATCGCCTGATGCGGCGGTTGGGCGAAGGGGGCATGGGCGAGGTCTACCTGGCCGAGCATTTGCTGCTCCGGCGGCCCAGCGTCATCAAGATCATTCGCCGCGATCGCTCCCGCGACCCGGCGGTATTGAGCCGCTTCGAGCGGGAAGTCCAGATCCTGGCCACGCTCAATCACTGGAACACCGTGGCCGTGTTCGACT
Source organism: Gemmata sp. (assembly GCA_041749835.1). Lineage (GTDB taxonomy): Bacteria > Planctomycetota > Planctomycetia > Gemmatales > Gemmataceae > Gemmata. Next base: position 1,238 of record JBGTAO010000474.1, read on the forward strand.
ATGGCTACACTGCGGAGGGCACCTTCTATTTCGTGATGGAGTATCTCCCAGGGCTCGATCTGGATGAGCTGGTGAACAAACATGGGCCGCTCCCGCCGGGGCGAGTTGTTCACCTGCTGCGGCAACTCTGCGCCGCTCTGAACGAGGCTCATACTGCCGGGCTGATCCACCGCGATGTGAAGCCGAGTAATGTGATGGTGTGCCGCCGCGGTTGTGTCCCCGATGTGGCCAAATTGCTCGATTTCGGCCTGGTGCAAGGCATCGGTCCTCTGAGCGATTCGGCCCCACGCCTGACCACCGAGGGGGCCATCATGGGAACCCCGCATTACATGAGCCCCGAACAGGCAGCGGGAAAGCCCACCGATACCCGCAGCGATATCTATTCCCTGGGTGCCACCGCGTACTTCCTGCTCACGGGCCGACCGCCCTTCGACTTGAACGGGATCATGGAAGTGATCGCGGCGCACCTGCTGCAGCCAGCCGTCGCACCGAACACGCTGAATCCGGATGTGCCCATCGATCTCTCGGATTTGGTTCTACGCTGTCTTGCCAAAAAGCCCGATGATCGCTTTGCCACAATCGCGGAACTGGAAGCGGCGCTGGCGCAATGTGTGTGTGCCAACACCTGGTGCATCCAGGACGCCAGCGATTGGTGGGCCAAGTGTGGGTCGCCCGAGCCGCCGCCTCCGAAAACTGCCGGGTAAACTGCTGTAAGACTTTTGCAAAAGGTCCAGTATCACCTGGGTGCCATTGGCATTTCGATTGCATCTCGGAGCACCATGAGCCTAATAATGGCAAGGCTCCCGAGTTCCCGCAGCAGGACGGATTACCGATGCGTTACCTGACCGCAATTCCCGTCTATAACGAGGCCAAGCACCTCCACGGGGTGCTGAACGCAACTCGCCGCTATAGTCCCGAGATTCTCGTGATCAACGACGGCTCGACCGACGAGACGACGCAGTTATTGGCCCACGAAACCGATCTTCACCGGATCGATCACCCCCAGAACCGGGGCTACGGCGCGGCTATCATCTCGGCGTTTGAGTATACCCTGACGCACGACTACGACGTGCTCGTGACCATGGATTGCGATGGCCAGCACGAGCCGGGCCGTATTCCGGTACTGCTCGAAGCGATTCACGATTGCGCGATCGTGTCGGGCTCGCGCTACTTGCGCGACTTCCGCCAGGACACGCCACCGCCAACCGATCGTCGCTTCATCAATGCCACGATCACGCGAGAGATCAATGCACGCTATGGGTTCGATCTCACGGATGCGTTCTGCGGCTTCAAGGCGTATCGGCGGGATGCGCTGGCGAAACTCCGGGTGACCGAACAGGGTTGGGGCATGCCGTTGCAACTGTGGGTGCAGGCTGCCCGCCAGGGGTTGCGTGTCAAGGAGATTGGCGTTCCGCGGCTGTATCTCGACCCGAACCGGGCGTTCGGTGGGGTGCTGAACGACCCGGAACAGCGACTGGCTTATTACCGCTCGATCCTCGCCTCGGCAGAGGCCGATCTGCTTCCGCAGTTCACACCGACACCCACGGCCTATGTGTGCCCGGAGTTGCGCTGATGCCGGAATTGCGGGCACCGGCGGGCGATGGGCAGGTGCTGGCAGCTCCCGAGTTCGAAGCGCTGGGTCGATTGGTGGACGCGAACCGGTTGCAGTTGGCCCGCCCGGACATCATTGTCGGGGGGCTCCCGCTGCCAGAACTACGAGCGCTGGCACGCCGAGAAGCGCTGGCAGCAGCGGGCTCGGGAAGCAGACCCCCAGACGCTCCGCTGCTCCTGGCGGGGCACCAACCGGAGCTGTCGCACCCGGGCGTCTGGGTCAAGAACTTTGCTCTGGCCGGGCTGGCCCGCAAACTCGGCGGCATCGCGCTCAACTTGATCGCCGACACCGATACGCTCAAAAGCACCGCGCTTCGCATTCCGGTGTTTCGCGCTGGCGAACCCACTTCCACGCATCTCGAATCGGTGCCGTTCGACACCTTTTCC
>JBGTAO010000475.1:0-7149 GCA_041749835.1 Gemmata sp.
CATGGAAGGTAGCGCCCCAGAAACCCGCCGCAAGTTGCTTCGGGTTCTCCAAAAGCTCGCACGAGAAAACAAGCTCACCGTGCGGATCGATGTTCGCTGGCCGATTGCCCAGCAACGCGATTTGTTGAATGTGGGTGCTCAACTCAACTTTGGTAGTGACTTTGTGCGTATTGGTGGTGTGAAAGGTTACATGGATGGCTCGCTGGGCAGTAGCACGGCGAAAATGTTTGCCCCGTACGATTCCGATCCCAACACCAGCGGTGTCTATGTCACGGAACCCGACACGATGCGGTCGCTCATTCGCTCCGCCGATGCCGCGGGGTTGAGCGTCGCGATTCATGCAATTGGCGACCAAGCGAACGCGGTCTTGCTCGATCTCTTCGAAGAGACGGCACGGCTGAATTCGAAACAGAGCCGGCGGTTCCGCATCGAGCATGCGCAGCATTTGCGGCCAGCGGATATTCCACGTTTCAAACAACTCGGCGTGATTGCTTCCATGCAACCATTCCACATAAGTGATGATGGGCGCTGGGCGGAAGGGCGGATCGGTTCGAAGCGCTGCGAAAGTTCCTATGCGTATCGATCACTCCTTGATGCGGGTGCGACACTCGCATTTGGCTCCGACTGGCCCGTCGCGCCGCTTGATCCGATGCCTGCGCTCGATGCCGCCGTGAACCGGCGAACCCTGGATGGGAAGCATCCGGATGGCTGGTACCCCGAGCAGCGAATCACTGTGCAAGAAGCAATTGAAGCTTTTACCCTGGGAAGTGCGTTCGGAGGATCGCAGGAAAACGAACGGGGTTCGTTGACACCCGGCAAAGTCGCGGACTTCGTCGTGCTGAGCAGGGATATCCTGGAGCCAGCAGCAGACAAGCAGTTCAAGGAAGTAGAAGTGACTATGACAGTGGTTGGCGGTAAGACCGTCTTCGAGAAGAAGTAAGCGGTCGAGCGAACGGTTTCGCGTGGTGCGTCGTTTCACTCAATCGCGGCGGATATCACCGGATTGAAACTCCACACCAATGATCGCCGTGACGGGAACCTCCCGGCCCTCATGATTGATCAGCCCACGGCGGACCTGGACCCGCCAGCTTAACGGTTTGATGGTTCTGTTGGCTGAGATGAGCACTGCGGGATCTGCGTCCGTGAAGACAACATAGTTGCGGACCTCACCAGGTTTGAGCGGCTCGAAATCCTTGGCCTGGGCACTCTCATACTCCTTCTTGAGTCGGGCCGCGTAGGGCCATGCAATTGCTCCTCCGTAGAACGTCTCCTTCTCAATCACGAGTCGTGTCAGTGGACGATCGGTCGTCGTGGACTTCCGTAGAAACGCGGGATCGAGTGGGAAGATCGCCAGATCGGGTGACCGATTGGTGATTCGTACCGACAGCACCAGAGCATCGCTTTCAGTTTTGCGAATCACTCGATCATTTTCGTGAGTACCTTCCCGAACAATTTCCAATGCACGTTGCCCCACACCGAGTGGTTCGATGAGTAACTGCCCAAGTTCGAGCTGACCACCGAGACGAACTCGCAACTCTGGCGGGAGTTCACCATCGACGCGGAACCGAAGTTGGGTCACCTTTTTCCGGGAGACGGGATCGAACTCCCCAAAGCCATCCGGAATCGTCGAGAGTGGATGGTTGGTATTCGACCCATTTTCACTGCGAACGAACCAACCGTAAAGCGCCAGCAGTGTGATCACGAACGAGTACGCCGCAAGACCAAATAGAACCCAACGCGACCGGCCTGCCCGGGATGAAACCACTTGTGTCAGCGATTCGTGTTGCCGGCTATTGCTGAGCTGTTTCTGTGGAGTGGAATCGCCGTGGCTCGGGGACGCCACCGATGGAGTGGTTGATGCGGATAAGGGCGTGGAATCAGTAGTCAGCGCTGCAAAGGGGTTGTCGTCGGAGTCCTGGCTGGCAGGAGAATTCGTTGCATTGTCGCCCAAGGGAACGTTGGGTAGCACACGGGATTGGCGGGCGGGTCCGCCCTTCGCCCCGGGAGCCGAGGTTGGTTGAGTAGTCTTGGCCCGCGCCAACTTGGGAGGGGGTTCTGGACCCAATTCGCTCTGGGGCAAGCTGGGGTTGGGGAGTGGTGAAGATTGGGACTGCGAAACAGAACCCAGCGGTCGTGGTGGCAATTCTGGCAGGATTGGAATCGACGTCTTGGTTCCACGCTGCGATCCAAAGACTTCATCCTCGGATTCATCGGGGTCACTCAAAATGCTATCCGCACCCTCTTTGGCTGGCAGTTGCAGAGGCGTTTCCTCATCCGGCCGTAACACCGATTCTGCACCGCGTGAGGAATTGCCAGGTAGTGCATGCCGTGCTGCAGGTGGCTCTGCGCCATCCGCTGCTTTCGGTAAAATCACGGTTGGGGAATTCGTGGAAAGAATCGCCGATGATGTATCGTGTGCTGGTGCTGCAGGTGGCTTTTGGTCGCCACCCTTTACCGCTGGTGATTGGGTCGTGGTGTCGGGTGGCTGTGGCGGAGCATGAACGATCTCCTTGCAATGCGGGCAACGAACCTTTCGGCCCAACAGCTCCACGGCAACACCCATACGTCGGCCACAGAAGGGACATGGAATCGTCTGAGTAGTTGTGGCCATAGCTCGGATTCGGGATACACAGTACGGCGTGATGGCCGTGGTCCTGGTGATCAGTCCGTTTTGTCATTACACGTGCTATCATAACCCGATTCACCGATGGTGCTAGTAGCAAACGGAACCCCTTGAATCATGGCTTGTGCTGGCTCTGATTATCGGTTCCAACCCCCGCACTTGGTCTCAACGACTCGGCTCGGTGCCATCGCGATCCGAAGTAGGATTTGTTGATGGAGTGTCTTCCGGGCCGCTGCGGCTCGGGTCGGGTTCAGGGCGAATCGGGTCCACACCCCAAAGGCGATTGAGTTCCGCCGGGTACAGTGTTTCCGTCACCAACCCAGCGGGTACGTCCGAGAGTTGCGGAAAGCAACTCTGACAGTGTGGGAGAAGCCCCAGTCGGAAGCAGTCGGTGCATTCGAACATCAAGCGCAATTGTTCCAGCTCGTTTGCAAGACAGCTCACACACCTCGTGCTCCCGACGGGCTGAATCGTTCCACACGCCGAGCATTGCAGCACAAGCCTCAAGTCGAACCTCCCCCGTATCGCTGCTGGCCATTGGCATCGGGCAGCACTTCCGATTCAAAAGGGTTCACCAGAACTTCAAAAGCAGAATCGACTTCCCGCGGACATAGCGGAAGCTGCACGACCAATGGAAGTTGGTGAGGTCTGTAGTGCGCAATGACTGGCAATGGGTGTTGGCCTTCTGGAGTGTTGGGTTCGCCCTCCAATCGTCGGCCCATGGCATTGAGTGTCAGCACGGGATAGTCATCGTAGCCGGGGTGCAGTCGCCAGCGTTCCAGATAATGATCGTGCCCGCGAATCATGCGCCGAATGGGTGGGAGGCCGATCGTGGGGGCAAGCTCACAGAATTGCGCGAAGTCGGTCCAACCCTGTTCGTGCCCACGGTTCCCGCGGTTCGGCCTCTTGCGAGGATTCTCCGCGATTCGGCCCCACACGAAGTCGGAGAGGCAGGTGGGATTCCCCAAGTCCGCCGGTGTCCGAATCTGGGTGTGGGTGTCGGTGTGCGGAAATCCGCCATGAGCCAGTAGCGTTCCATCCGGGAGAATCACTGCCTTGGGCCGCGTTTGGAAAAACGGGATTACGAGTTGTGCGAGTGCAATCCGTTCGCAACGCTCCGATGGGGTGCGATGTAGAATCCGATTGAGTTGTTCAGCGTATTCCGCAGGTTGCAGAGTCGTAACGAAGCCACGCGACTGATCACTCCATTGGAGATCGAGATCGTGGTTCCCGGAGATGACGCAAACCCGACCCGGGCTTCTGCGAATCAAATCGAGCAGTACAATTAGCGTTTCGTGATCGTGAATCCCCCGGTCGACGATATCCCCCAGGAACAGAAATGCCGGCGGAATTCCTTCTGCCCGGCCATTCTGCTCCGCGTAGGCCACCAGATTCACCAGAGTCAAAAGATCGGCGTGCAAATCGCCAATGATCCACAGTGAGGACGGGACCGCAGTTGCCTCGCGAACGATGGCAACCTCCGGACATTCGGTTCGGAATGAATCGAAGAGCATCGCGGGAGACGATCCCACTTCTACCAGCCACGCACACAACTCACTCACGCAAACGCGGCTTACCTGTTCGCGCGCCTTCTCGAACGAAACCATTTCGAACGTGTCCGCCTTCACCACGCCCTTGAAGATTGCCGGTGTCTCATCGCTGGCTCGGCAGACGGCGTTCTCGCGGAATGGATCTGGTTGAGGTTGCATGAGCAAGCAGACCAACGGTGTCAGGATTTCTTGAAGCGAACTCGGAGGAGCAACTTCGTGCGACCAATGGAAATGATGCCCCCATCTTGTAACGGCGTACCGTCGAGCGCGATCGGTTCGCCATTGTAGTAGGTGGGGTTCACCGTTCCGGGGAGTGGCCGGATGCACCAGGCGACAAAGGCGTCATCGCGAATGACCTCGAATTGGAATTCCGAGGCGTATGCCGCATCGGGCTCTGCCAGTCGATGTTGAAAGACTGCCTGGCCCAGTCGGATCGGCTCCGTGAATTCCGCCTGCCGTCCAGTAGCAATCGAAAGTAGCACCACACACTTCGGAAAGTTGGGATGGCGGCAAACCGTACAGCGGCGTTCCGTTTGGAGGCTTTCGCTACCACACTGCGGGCAGGTCCACCATTCCATCGTTTGCGCTCTCCGTATCAGCCCGACCGCACGGTCAGAACCAGTGCCGTTTTCTTGGAAAGTGCGTTACCGATTGCGATCTGCGTGCCACCCTGTAATCGTTGCCGATCACGGAGTAATTCGCCGTTCACAAGCGTATCGTTGGGCGTCGCCGGACAGGGCTCGATGAACCAGCCCTCCGCAGTTCGATCGAGGATAAACTGCTCGTTCGCAGCATAACGAGAACCCGTACCAAACTTCGCCAGCACCACACAACCCAATGCCAGTCGAGCACCAACTGAGAGTTCGACACCTTCGCTCGACTGCAACACGATCCTCTGCCCCAGGTCGCAAGTTGGAGTTGCGACTCCCGTGCGTTCGACTGCGGCTCCATTACACGCTGGGAAATGCAACGGGTACGGTTCGGGTTCCCGTGGTAGTTCTGTTAAGGCCGTGATCTCACCGGTGAGTGCCCGATGGAGATCGCTGGCGCTGGGCCGGCGGCTCCGATCGGGGTCGAGACAACGGTGCAAGACGTTCACGATACACTCCGCCTTAGCTGGCGCACGCGGAGTGCCACGTAATTGGGGCGGTGCCGCTTGGTACGCGAGATAGGCCGGGAGATATTGCTCGGCCTCATCGTAGATGTAGGGGTGCCCCTGCGCGAGTAACTGATTGGCCATCAGGCCCAGCGTGAACACATCCGATGATGGCCCCGGCACCTTCTGCAGAATGTGTTCGGGGCTGAGATAGCCCGGCGTGCCGAAGTAACCTTCATGGCCATCCCAGGGTGCAGGCTTCTCCGTGAAGAAGGAGAAATCCATGTCGATGATCTTCAGCCGATACTTCATCGAGATCGTGGGATCTTCGATGAGCATGATGTTGTCAGGCTTCAAATCGGCATGCACGATTCCCGATTGATGTAATTGATTGATCCCGGCCACGAGCACTTTGGCCATCAGTTCCCGTTGCTCCCACTGGATCGCACGGGGATCGAGTTGAATCTTTTCAAGAATCTGTGCAAGTGAATAGCTTTTATCCAGGTACTCGAAGACCTGATGGTACTTTCGTTCGTGCTCGAAGCCGCCTAGAAATCGATAGCAGAACTGGCGACACGGTCCGCGTTCGATTCGTTCCTTTAGCTCGCTCTGGTGTTGAATGAATGGCCGATACCATTTGACACGGATCGAAGGGGACTGATACAGCTTGAAGAAGACCTTCTCACCCGACACATTGCGAGCTGCGTAAGCAATGGAGTTGTTGCCAGTCGTGAGTAGCCGCTCGATCGTGTATACCTGGATGCGCTCTCGGGGTTCATAGAGCCGAACCATTTCGCTTCACTCCGCCTCATCGTGGACCAAGGTTGAAGCACACTGCTACTTCTTTCGTCATGCTCGGATGTGCATGAATCACTCCAGCAATAGTGGCACTTCCGATTGGACCGTGATTGTCTTGGCCAGTTGCTCGAGGATCTTACTAAACTTGGCGGGGTCGGACGTGTACTCGGCCAGAGCCGCCTGGGGTGTTTGCCCGTCTTGCATCGGAATGGCGTACCACTGTGCCTTGTCGACCTCGGCCAGCGTGTTGTACCGCTCGAACTTCTTGGGGGCAAAGATGTGCAAGACAATCTTGGCGGTCATCAAGTTCAAGATAACATCGTCGATGGAAGCACCACGAGGTTCTCGTAATGGCTCCTTGAATGGTGCATCAGTAAAGACGACCACAAAGCGCCTCCCCACCCCTGGCGGTCTCCAGCTATCCGCACGGAGCTCTTCGTTGGCCGTGGTGGCAGTCATGTTTGCGAGTCGATAAAGCGCTTCAAGCAGGGTTTCTGGTTCGTCGCCACCGCCATCGGCTTGCAGCGCATTCAGATGCGTTTCGAGTTCGTCGATACTGCGAACAAAGGGCTGATCGACATACGCGGGGAAATCCGAATAATCTAGGTCGCGGTAGCCCACGATTTTCGCTCGCCAATCCTTCACCACCGCCCCACCGTTGGGGTTTGGGGTGGTCAATGTGGTGATAAAGTTCTTGATGTTCTGCTTCACCGCGGAGATGCATGGCCCCATACTGCCGGTGGCATCCAGGAGAAAGACCACATCTGCGACACCTTTCACTTTCGGCTGCTGGCTCATGATGCGTCCTGGGGCGTGATGATGAGGCTGTCGAGGATTCGTTCGGATATGGGACCGCGTTAAACCTGGTAGACACCTGTGCGGAACGGAGCACCGGAGTCGTAACGCTTGCTGATCGCAACAAGCTGAACGAGCAAATTCCGCGTTTCAACCGGCTGGATGATCGCATCGATCCAGAGGCGGGCCGCGGCATAGCGGACATCGGTCTGCTCCTCGTACGCCGCTTTCACTTGATCGCGCAACTGGGCCAACTCCGCGGTATCTGGCTCGCGCCCCGCTCGTTT
>JBGTAO010000476.1:0-10998 GCA_041749835.1 Gemmata sp.
ACGGGCGGGCGGTCTTTACCTGGGACCGCGGACCTCTGGTCCGCTCCTTGGCTTTCATGCGGGCTTCCAGCCCGCTCTCCGCTCCTTCGCTTTCAGCTGTCAGGATGACCGCGGTCCCAGGAAAGCGCTGTCACTGAATGATCACGGCACCACAACGTTCGTCACTTCAATCGTTGTGATCTCGTTCACTGCGGGAACCGTGGTCAACGATTTTGCCAAACCACCCGGAATCTCGGGAGATGTCCAGATAGTGGTGAAGAGCTCACCGGCGTCGGTACTACCTTTGGACTTCCGCCATTTCGCCGGATAGGCTTTCCCCGCAATCGCAACAGACTCTTCACCCTCCTCCGCGTTGTCCTTGGACTTCCCCCATGACTCTTTGCTCGCACCGGGCGGAAGCGGAATTAACCGGGGTGTACGAACCGTGCTCGGCGGATTTGCTTCGACACGACCACCATGGAAGACCGTCGTCGCCTGCGTTTCCACCAACACATGATCGCGGGACTTTTCTTTGAGAGTGTAGACGATTGTCGTAACCGTTTGCCCGGGTGTGTTGGCACTATCGGTGGTGGTCTTCTGTGTCACCTGAGCGCCGGGGGCGAAATTGCACCAGAGTTTGTACGACGGATGTTCGACCAGTTCCGCTGGTGTGGTCGGCTTGTTCGGATCGGAGTCGGTCTCGTTGGTTTTTGAAGCCACTTCAGGATTCTTGTTGATCTTGATACCGCATCCCAAAGTCACGATGGAGATGAGAATGGCAACAATGATGAGGCGCAGGTCGCGCACGGCTTCCTCCAGACCGCCAGATGGATAAAAGAATACGTGTTACCAATGAGCCGCACGGGACGCCTTGCAGCGTCCCGGCGTGATCGACCAGAAAGACTCAGCAATCAATTGCGTTTGCCTTTGGATTTCAAGGTCTTGTTGTTCGGGCTCTCCTCGTTATCGATCTTCTGATCATCCTTACGGATCTGTTCGAGTTGCTCATCGGTGAGTGGTGCAGTGCTGAGTTTCGTACTGCTCCCACAACCGAGGACGGCCACGAACATCACGAGAACAAGCAGATGCTTGATACAGTTCATGAGTTCCCCCGATTACAGATCGCCAATGTTGAAGACCGCGCCGTCGTCAACACCACAGGCGGCGCGGAACGCCATCGGATCGACGCCGAATCGGATGAATCGCACGGAACCATCGGCGAAGACTGCATTCAAGCCGCCGGTGTGGTTCGAGCCGAAATAGCGACGCCAAACTGTGTTGCAGCCACCCGGAGGGGCGGGACCACCGAACTGGTCGGTCCAGGTTTTACACGGGATGTTCTTGGGGTCGGTGTCGCCAAGCGGAGGATAGTGGTAGCGAATGTTGTCTTCATCCCAACCGCTGTTGTTCCAGCGTTCGTTGTCGCCGCCGTCGCTACCATAACGGGTTGCGGGGATGGCTTTCTCAGCTACGCAAATGCTATTCGAGGTGCCGTCGGTGATGCCCGGGATGGTTCGCTTCGCACCACGGCCCGGCCACACAATGACACCACCACGCCCGGGGAAGTTGCCGAAGTTTTCAGTCGTGCGCTCGTTCCGGCTAGGCAGAAGACCCAAAGGCGCGCCCGGGTTATCGCTGGACAATTCGTGGATATCGCCTTGGATAATGCCAGCATTTCCTGCGTAGTCATTCCGGCCAAATGGCGTGGAGCCATACCCAGTTGGGGAGCGGCGGGACGGGCAGTAGTAGATCTTGATTAACTGGCGCGCGACATCGTTCTCGCCCGCGTTGCCACCCGGGACCGGGAAGTACGGTGGGTCATCGCGGCCCAGCTTGTACACGTTGTCTTGTTCGATGTAAGGCAGAATGCGGTAGAAGTGGTTCCAACCGTTGCGGGTGGATGCCCGGCAACAGGTGGTGGTTTCGTAGCCACCTGGATCTTCGTCATACTTGTAACCGTTTGGATTCGGGTTCCCGGCGGTATCGATCGCCTGGGGATCGCCGTCCATCCCGCCTTGTGGGAAGAAGCCATAGGACGACTCATGGTTGTGGAAAGCCAGCCCAATTTGCTTCAAGTTATTCGAGCACGACATGCGTGCAGCCGCTTCACGGACTTTCTGCACTGCTGGAAGCAAGAGGCCGATCAGGATCGCAATAATCGCGATGACCACCAGCAGCTCGATCAGCGTGAACGCCGATCGTAGCGTCTTGTTGTGCAACACGAGGCCACCTCCGGATAAGGAAATCTCTCGAACGCGGACACGGATGAGTTGCTTGCTTCTGGGCACGGGCGACTGCGGTGCGACTCATCCACGGCTCATAGTTATGCACTGGCTGTACGGACACTAGTGCATGCAGGACTTATTCGCGCAATCGTCTTCGTGTCGTCATGATTCACACACGGAATCAACACGATTTGTGCTGGAGATGATCATGCCGTATCAACGCAATGAGGATTTGAAGTGAAGTGTGAGGTGCTCGATACCGTGTCGGAATGCACATTGCGCAAGCAATCGCCCGGCGAACTACCAGGCGAGATGAACGAACGGCTCACTTGGGAAACCTACCAGGTGGGTTTTACCTGAACGAAGATCTGATCGCCGGCGTGCAACTGGTAATTGGTCTTCGTGATCCCACGTTGAGTGATCCCCACCAAATCGACTGGTAAGACCTGCTTGCCACGCACGATCCAGACCGTCAATCCCTCGGGCTTCAAGGTGATCTCACGCGCCGCCTGCACCATCCCGTCGAGTATCGTTTCGTTACCTGTCGCCTTCACCCGGATGGCCGACTCAGGGGCATCCAGCGAGCGAATGTGGATGGTGAACGAATCGGCTTTCTGCTGGGGCTTGTCCCCGGGTTGTGGCTCCAGTTTCCTGGCATCCTCGAATCGCTTCCGGGCCAGTTCCAGTTCCTGTTTGGCTTTGTTGAGTCCCTCATTCGCTAGCTCAAGGTACCTTTGGTGTTCCAGAACCGCGGTTTCCGCATGATCCAGTTTCTGTTTCAGTTCAGAAGGTCGGTCGGGCCACAAGGAACCTTTCTGCGGCAGGTCGCTCGGGGCTGCTTTCTCGGAGATCCGTGTGAGTGTGAATTCTTCTAAATTGGTGTTGGGATCGAACTGTGTGGGGCGTTTCCCATCCTTGTTGAGTGCTAATCGCAAGCGTTCGTTCGGGGGGGCGAGACTGGCCTGGCAATGCGGAGCTCGGATCTGGAAAGGCAGTAAGAAAGTACGTGGCACTTCTTTCACGGAACCTTCCTGATGGCAATTGGCACACGTCATCACCGACTTCGGGCGAGTGATCTCAAAAATGCCTTTGGCTACAAGCTCTTCATCGAGACTGATATCGATTTCGTTCGGATTTTTCGTTGTATCGACTGTAATCGAATAGAGCTTGTCGAGATCCTGTCGATCACGTGCTCGCATTGTGTAATCGACAAACTCAAATATCAATCGTTGATCTTGACCGGGGATGGATAACGGTAGCGGTTTGCCATTAAATACGTGGTTCTCGAGCAACCATCTTCCTTGAAGTTGCTGCAATCCTGGTGATAGGGGTTGCTGGGCATTCTTCGCCGGTTTCGCCTGGGTCAGAGGTGCAGGTGCCCCCTTCTTTGTTGGGGCCAGTGCTGAAGCTGGGCCGTCGCCGCCATTGGCGCTCCATGCTCCGTAGCACAACGACGAGACGATCAGAACGGCGGCTGTCGCTGCCTTGAACTGGTACACAATCATGCTGGGTACAACTCCTTGGGTAAGTGCCGCGAGTGGACCTGAGATGCTCAGGATTGCGGCATTGATCGCCTGGTGAATGGTTGATTCGACCAGGCCTGCGCGAAGCGGTTCTGGTGCGCCGAACAGTGCAGCGAATCCCGCACCCGGTAGCGAAACACCCTGATTCCGGAGGCGACTGGCCAGTAACTTGCGGGCACGGGAAAGCCGCCCCGAAAGCGTTCCTTCGCTCCAACCCAGTTGCTTGGCGGCTTGTCCGCGAGTTAACCCCTGAAGATCGCAGGCCACGATCGCGGCGCGATACACATCGGGGAGTTTGCTCACGGCCCGCTCAACTATTGCGGCCACCTCGACATCGGGCACAGTGGGTTCGCGCTGCGGAAAATCGGGATTCAGCGGTACCATCACTTGGCGCTTCGCTCGGAGCGCACGCGATTTGAGGGCAACACGATACGCCACGCCATATAGCCAGGAACCGACGGCCTCACGCGGCCAGATATCGTTGGCACGCCGGGCCAGAACGAGGAACACCGCCTGGAAGGCATCCTCCGCGTCCTGCCGATGTCGCAACAACCGGTAGCAAACCCGGAAAACCAGTTCGCCATGCCTTTGGACGAGATCGCCAAACGCGGTTTGGCTTCCTGAAAGGTAAGCCGTCACGAGCTCGGCATCGGGCGTTTGCTCGCGGTTGGCAAGCAAACGGGTCATGCGGGCTATCGCTGAGTTCATCGGTCGCTCCTACCCGATAATTGCCTGGAACCGGCCCCGCGCGTACCCGGATCTCGACCTTTCCGTTGCAGCTATGCTCGTGGCTCTGCATAATACCGCAAAGCCCCGTCCGACACGGATGCCGAGTCTCATACTCATCAGGACGGGATAACAACGGCCCGGGCGTCCCGAAGCCGATCGCCATGATGGCGATAGAATTGACTGATTGCTTGACACCGAATCGCCCGTCGCATCTCGGATCCGTCCACCAGACGGGGACTGACACAGATCATGATCGCAGGCGAACTTGTGCCGGGGCTCGCGTGGGTTATGGCCACGCTCTGCCTCTGGATGATCACCGACCGTTCCTGGGTCTGTTCGACCCAGTATCGTTGTCCTGTTCGCTTGCGCTTACCGAGCACCGACGGGCTTCAGATTTCGTGCACGAACCGCTGCACGGAAGGAGTGGCCCTCATATGGACCCGCTACAGGCTGGCGGGATCGCCGCCGCCGCTGCCCTGTTGGGCATCGGTGGTACATACCTCTTGGTACGCCGTTCCGGTACCAAATCGAAGGTCGATCCCCTGCTCCATGCCGAGGAGATTCGCCTGGCTGCCGCCCGTGGGCACGAATTAATTGAACAATCTCGCCGCGACGCGGAACAAATCCTCCGGGAAGCCGAGTTGCGAGGACGCGACGAGGCCATGCGCCGCCGTGAAGAACTGACCCGGGAACTCGAAACATCACGTGCTGAGATTCGAGAACTGGAGCGACGCGCAGAACGCCGCGAAGACGCCGCCGAACAGAAACAAAAAGAACTCACTCGCAAGGAAAAGCACCTCGAGAGCCTGAAGGAGAAGTTGGGAGACCGCCGGGAGTTACTGGAGAAGAAAAGCCGACACCTGGAGGAACTGATCGAGAAGGAAACCAAGAGGCTTCAGGAAATCACGGGGCTTACGCGCGAAACAGCTGAGAAAATCCTGCTCGACCGACTGGAGAAGGAACTCTCTAACGAGATCGCGGGCAAGATCCGCCGGCACGAGGAACAGTTCAAGACACATGCCGAAGCCAAGGCGCGCGAGATCCTTGCCACCGCTATTCAACGGTGGGCGTCCGAGTATACCGCCAGCGCCACTGTCAGCACCGTTGATATCCCGTCCGACGATATGAAGGGCCGCATCATTGGCCGCGAAGGCAGGAACATCCGCACCTTCGAGAAGGCGACCGGTGTCGATGTCATTGTCGATGACACACCCGGCGTAGTCATTGTTTCCGCCTTCGATAATGTTCGGCGCGAGACCGCTCGGCTGGCGTTGACCAAACTCATTCAGGATGGCCGGATTCACCCCAGCCGCATCGAAGAAGTTGTGCTTGAAACCCAGGCGGAAATGGAGAAGCACATTACGGAACTCGGCACTCAGGCCGTGCTCGATGCCGATGTCGTGATGCCACACGAGAAGCTCGTTTACCTGCTCGGCCGGCTGCGATTCCGAACCAGCTACAGCCAGAACGTGCTGGCGCATTCGGTGGAGGTCTCGCATCTTTGTGGGCTGATGGCCGCGGAACTCGGGCTGAACCCGACGCTCGCCCGCCGGTGCGGCCTACTGCACGACGTTGGGAAGGCGGCCGACCACGAAATGGAAGGTGGACACCCAAAGGTCGGTGCCGAACTGGCACGCCGCTATGGCGAAACCAGCAAGGAAGTTCTCCACGCCATTGTGGGGCATCACGACGATGTGACCATCGACAACATCTACACCGTGCTCGTGTCCGCCGCCGATGCCATCAGTGCCAGCCGACCCGGCGCGCGGCGCGAAACGTTGGAAAAGTACGTGAAACGCCTCGAAGAGCTGGAAGCGGTTGCCTGTGGATTCCCCGAGGTCGAGCATGCTTACGCCATCCAGGCTGGCCGAGAACTGCGGGTCATTGCCAACGCCCACAAGGCCACCGATGCCGATGCGGTGCGGGTCTGCCGCGATATCGCACGGGCCATCGAGCACCAACTCGATTACCCCGGCGAGATCAAGGTCACGGTGATCCGCGAAACTCGTTCTGTGGACACGGCAAAGTGATGCGATTGCTCTTTCTCGGCGATATTGTTGGCCCGCCGGGGCTCGCGCTGGTGCGGCGGGCCGTGCCAGAGCTGCGCGTGCAGCAACGGCTCAATGTTGTAATTGTGAACGCGGAGAATGCTGCCGGTGGTGCTGGCCTGACCCCCGCACAGTACCGGCAACTCCGCGTGGCCGGTGTGGATGCAGTCACGCTTGGCGATCACATCTACAAAAAGTTCGACATTGCCGACATCCTCAAAGATCCGGCCGAGCCGATTGTGAAGCCTGCGAACTTCCCGGCCAGCGCACCAGGGAAGGACCACGTGATTGTCGCTAGCGCTTTAGGAGTGCCTGTCGCGGTGATCTCGCTACTTGGTCGCACGTATATGAAGGCGGTGGATTGCCCCTACACTGCGGTCGATCGGGTGCTCGCCTCATTGCCGCCGGAAGTCAAAGTGGTTCTTGTCGACATTCATGCCGAGGCGACAGCCGACAAATACCTGATGGCACACCACCTGAACGGCCGCGTGACCGCGGTGCTTGGCACGCATACCCATGTGCCCACCGCAGACGAGCAACTTTTCAGCGGTGGCACTGCGTTTCAATGTGATGTCGGCATGTGTGGCCCGCACGATGGCGTTCTGGGACGACAGGCCAGTCGTGTCCTCTCGGCCGCAAGGAACTTCGCACCGACCACCTTTCATGTCTCCACTGGCGACGTGCGGATCAACGGTGTGATTGTGGAATGCAATCCCGAAACCGGACGGGCCACAGCGATCGACCGTGTGATGTGGCGGGAAAGCGATTTCGCCCCACAATCAAGCACGTGACGAACCAGTCAGTGTTGCTCAGCTCTCTTTCTCGAAGAGTTCTTGCACAAACCCATCGGCATCGAAGGCTTCCATATCGTCGATCTGCTCGCCGAGGCCGACGAACTTCACCGGGAGACCCAGCTTCTGCTTGATCGCAAAGATAGCCCCGCCCTTGGCCGTGCCATCGAGCTTGGAAAGAACAATACCAGTACACTTCACAGATTTGGAGAACTGTTCGGCCTGGATCAACGCGTTCTGGCCCGTAGTCGCATCGAGCACCAGCAACACTTCGTGCGGGGAACCGGGGATCTGTTTGGAGACCACACGGTGGATCTTCTCCAACTCTTTCATCAAGTGCGTCTGGGTGTGTAGCCGCCCTGCCGTATCGACAATCAACACATCGAAATTGCGGGCCTTGGCTTTCTCGCAGGCATCGTGAGCAACCGCAGACGGATCGGCCCCCTGCCCTTGCTTCACAATCTCGCAACCGATCCTCCCAGCCCACACCGTGAGTTGCTCCACCGCGGCAGCCCGGAACGTGTCACAGGCGGCCACCAACACCTTCTTTTCGTCGGTCTGGAGGCGCTTCGCGAGCTTGGCGATCGAGGTTGTCTTTCCTGAGCCATTCACACCGGCGATCATGATGACAGTCGGCCCGGTGGGTGCCCATTGAATCCCGGGCGAATCCGCCGATAGCAGATCGCGCAGTTCCTTACGAACGAACTGCTCGACCTCACCGCTGATCTCCTTGTCACGGAAACCTTGCCGAACGCGGTCCACGATGACGGTGGTGGCTTTCGTGCCGACATCAGCGAGATACAGCCGTTTCTCCAGCTCCGCGAGAAACGCCTCATCGACCTTCCCCTTGCCCCGAAGCAAGTCGAAGACACCACCAAAGACGTTTTTGGTCCTGGATAGGCCGGACTTGATCTTGCCCGATAACCACTTGAGCATGCCCAATTCCTCGAAAAGCAACTGTTGTCGATCATTGTACGTCGAATCTGGCACGGCAACGCGAGTTCAAGATCAGTCGTTCAAGACAGGCTTACACCGCTTTGCTATCCTGGGAAGTGCTGTCCGCGTATCAGGAGCGAGTTGATGAAGGGTACGATCACCGGGGCCGCCATTCTCGTTTTGCTCACGATCACCTGGGGGCTCGTCAGCCAGGCGCAGCCGCCGGCAACCAAGCCCGCCGAAAGCCGCGATGCGTTCTTCAAAGATGCCAAGGTTGTTCACCTCAAGATCGACCTGGGAAAGCAAGAGTATCAGGCATTACGGAACGAACCACGGAAGTACGCCAAGTGCACGCTTTTCGATGGCAAGAACACCTTCAAAGACGCCGGCATTCATCTGAAAGGGGCCGCGGGTAGCTGGCGCGACCTTGATGATAAGCCCGGCCTCACACTGAATATGGACAAGTTCGTGGACGGACTTCGCTACCAGGGCATGGATAAGTTCCACCTTGCGAATTCGGCCCAAGACCCGAGCTACCTCTCGGAGTTGATCTGTGGCGAACTCTTTCGCGCGGCCGGCGTTCCCGCCGCTCGTGTCGGCCATGCCGTGGTGGCACTCAATGGTCGGCCTCGCGGCTTGTATTACGTCAAGGAAGGGTACGACAAAGCGTTCCTGAAGCAGCACTTTGGCAACAGTGATGGCAACTTCTACGACGGCGGTTTCCTGCGCGATATCGATCAGGATCTGCAGCTGATTTCCACCAAGAAGGACGTGGCGGACCGTGCCGATCTCAAGGCACTCGTGAAGGCCACACGCGAACCCAACAAACAAAAGCGCTTTCAACAACTCGAAAAGCTGCTCGATCTCGACAAGTTCATCTCGTACATGGTGTTGGAAGCGATCATGTGGGATTGGGATGGTTACCCGTTCAAGTGCAACAACTACCGCATCTACCACAACCCGGTCACGGACAAGATCACGTTTATTCCCTCGGGGATGGACCAGATGTTTGGCGATGTGAACGGTCCAGTAATCCCCGACTTTGGCGGAATGGTCGCCCGCGGGCTCATGGAGACACCGGAAGGCCGGAAGCGCTATCTCAGCCGGGCCAACGAGATCATGAAGACGATCTACAAGCCCACTGAGCTAATCAAACGCCTGGATGAGCTGGAAAAGCTCGTGCAACCCGAGTTGGCGAAAGTCGATCCCGGTGCGGGCCGCGACTACAAGAACCAGGTTAATCGGCTGCGCGGCGCCATCAAGGAACGCGAGAAGGTTGTCAACCAACAATTGAAACAACTGACACGGTAACCCGCGCGGATCACGCGGTTGACCTCGGAGCCACCAACTTCTATCATCAACCTAATCAACTGGTTGTAACGGCTTTGCCGGCTTCAACGCCGGCCCCGGAGCCCTCGCATGAGCACGGAACAGAAGGATCTTGAGCAGAACGCCTTGGCCTCGCGGCTCAGTCACGGCTGGAGCGACTTCAAGCAGGGCAAGCTCATTGGCTACAAGTGGATGGCCCTGATCCTCCTCGCGATCGCCGCGCTGGGGCTCTGGTGGTACATCTCTTCGGAGCGGAAGAAGGGCACCTCCAAACTCTGGATGGAATTGGAGCAGGCCCGCACCTTGTCGATGCTCGAAGACATCGCGAAGAACAATCCCAAGTCGATGCAAGGGAAGCTGGCTCGACTCCAGGTGGCCCGCAACCAATTGGGTGAATCGGGGATCGAGTTGCTCAGTTCTGTGAATGCCGAGGTCCGGACGAAAGCGGTCGAGAATATCGAGAAAGCCCGTGATGCGTTCCGGGAATTGCAACCAGACTTGAAGGACGATCCGGTCTTCCGGGCAGAGATTCTGCTGGGCTTGGCCAAAGCGGAGGCCGCACTTGTTGCAGTTCCCACCGCCCCCAATCAACTGACGGAATACAAGGGGAAAGTGAGCACCGTGGTCGAATACCTCGATCAACTCGCGGAAGCTGCTGCCTCGGGCACTCCCTGGGCCACCAACGCCAAGAAATTGGCCGATCTCTTGCGGAACGAGCAATCTGCGGGGTCAGCCGAGTTCGTCCGGGTGCAGCGTGCCTTGTTCTCACTGCCGAGTATCACGCTACCCGATATGGGTGGTCCTGGTGGCCCCATTGCACCGGGTGGCCCCATTGCACCGGGCGGCCCCATTGCTCCCGGTGGTTCGGGCGCACCTCAGCTCCCCATTATTCCGGGCGGCAAGTGACAACTCCTCCGCGGCGGGTTGCTGACTTCGTTGCTCGGATCAACTGAGTCGAAAGATCAGCCACTCGCACGCCCGACCTGAACCATGTCCGACGAACTCGACGAAGACCTGATTCCCGAGCCTGTTCCGCTCACACCTAGCATCCGAGTCCGTGAACCGCTCGACCTGATCGTGATGGTCAAGGCCGAGGGGATGCGGCTCGATCAGTATGTTCATCTCCACATCGCCGATTTCAGCCGAACCGATATCCAGAAAGCCATCGAAGCCGGTGGCATCACCGTCAATGGCCGGACCAGCAAGCCGAGTTACAAGGTTCGGAAGCACGACAAGCTGCATGTCGAGATGCCCGAGCCGACGCACGAGATCCCGGTACCCGAGGATATCCCGCTCCACATCTTGTACCAGGATGATTGGCTCGTGCTCATCAACAAACCCCACGATATGGTGGTTCACCCGGCGAAAGGGAACTGGTCCGGGACGCTGGTGAATGCGCTGCAATGGCACTTCCGCGAACACCTGAGTACGGGCAATG
>JBGTAO010000477.1:0-4620 GCA_041749835.1 Gemmata sp.
CTACCGCATCGAAGGCAAGAAGACGATGGGGCTGGAACTCGCGGAGCAATTCAACTGGGAACTGCCCGAGGTCATCTTCTACCCCACCGGCGGCGGTACCGGATTGATCGGCATGTGGAAGGCGTTCGCGGAACTGGCTGAACTGGGCTGGCTGACAAACCCAGCCCCCCCCCGCTTGATCTCGTGCCAGGCGGAGGGGTGCGCCCCAATCGTCACGGCATTCGAGAAGGGCGAACGCTTCGCCGAGTTGTTCCCGAACGCTCGAACCGTGGCCAGCGGCCTCCGCGTTCCTGTCGCAGTCGGCGACTTCATGATGCTCGATGCGATTCGGGCCAGCCGGGGCAAGGCGGTTGCCGGGCGGGAAGCCACGATTGGCGAGTGGATGCGCCGGGCCAGCTCCGCCGAGGGAATCGGGATCTGCCCGGAAACGGCGATCTGTTTCGATGTGCTGGAACGCATGGTGCAGACAGGCGAAGTGCGGCCCGACGAACGTGTGGTCGTCTTCAACACCGGCGCGGCTCCCAAGTACCTGGAAGCGTTGCCGGCAAATCTCCCCACGATCGATAAGGACCACATCGACTGGAATGCGATTGGTGCGTGAGAACGGGTTCAGTTGAAGCGAGAACTTCGCCGGGTGTAACTAACTTCTCTTGTGGTTCTTTTGTTCAGTAGATTGCCCCGTTTGGCTACCTTCAAAGGCACTTTTCACGAGAAATCAGTGAGAAGGCCGTCATCTGAGCCATGCCTTTGCTGCATCAAGACCTACGGTAAAGCCGATTACCCCCAGAAAAATTGGATGCACCCAACTTCGCTACAATTGTGCGATCACCCTCATCATTGAGGTACTCGAATCATGATCCGTTACGCGGGATACACCTTCGGCTATCTGTGGGCGTTTCCCAACACACTTCTGGGCGTGGCCTGTTTACCGTTCACGGTGCTCAGCGGTGGCCGCGTGCGCTTTCAGCAGGGCGCGATGGAACTTCACGGTGGATTCGCCGCTTGGTTCTTGCGGAACTGCTGCGGCGGTGCCGGAGCCATGACGCTGGGGCACGTGATCCTGGGCCGCGATCGCCCCATGCTGGACTTCACTCGCGATCACGAGCACGTTCACGTGCTGCAATACATGGTCTGGGGGCCGTTCTTCCTGCCGATGTACGGTCTGTCGAGCTTTCTCTGCTGGCGTAAAGGCTTGAACCCCTACCTGGAGAATCGGTTCGAGAAGGTCGCCTACGGGTTGCATCCCTGTTACGGCGAACCGCCTGCACGTCCCTCTTCGGCGGAATCGGTTTAACACGGTGTGTTTGCGGAACATTGGTGTGCCCACGGAAGCTGTGGTATTCTCAGTCGCGGTTTCCGGAATTGGTTCCCCACCGGAGTTCCGCACATGCCCGACCCCACCCGCGAGTTTCAGCCCCCCCGGCTGAGCGCCGAAGCGTCTGCCCACGACACGACTCCGACCCTGAACAAAACCCCCACGCTGGGCGAGGGATCGACCAAGATCGACACCAGCGCTCCACCCGGTGAAGTCGTGTTGGGGCCGCCGGGCTACGACTTGCTCGATATGGTCGGCGAAGGGGGCATGGGCAGCGTGTATCGTGCCCGCGATCAGCGGTTGGATCGCGATGTTGCGGTGAAGCTCCTGCACGAGAAGTACAACCCCACTTCACTGGCCGCCCGGCGATTCCTCGATGAAGCCCGTATCACCGCACAGTTGCAGCACCCGGGAATTCCCCCTGTGCACGAGGTGGGCACGCTTCCCGACGGACGACCATTTCTGGCGATGAAGCTGATCAAGGGCCGCACGCTCGCCGAGTTGCTGAGCAAGAATACCATGAGTCGCGGGGCTTTGCTCACGGCGTTCGAGCAGGTGTGCCAGGCCGTTGCTTATGCCCACGATCACGGCGTGATTCACCGCGACCTGAAGCCATCCAACATCATGGTGGGTGCGTTCGGGGAAATCCAGGTCATGGACTGGGGGCTGGCCAAGGTGTTGCCCGATGCCAGCGTTTGCGCGCCAACCGATCCTGACGAAGAGAACGCACCGGCCACGGAGATCCGCACACCCCGCACCGAGGAAGACGCCACCCAGGCGGGCACGGTCATGGGCACCCCGGCGTACATGCCTCCGGAGCAAGCCAACGGCCAGATTCGGCTCGTTGGGCGGCAGTCGGATGTCTTCTCGCTCGGCGGCATTCTCTGCTCGATCTTGACCGGGCAACCACCGTATATCGGGCGGCCCTCCGAGATTCGCGCGAAGACCGAGTTGGCACTCACCGAGGATGCCTTCCGGCGACTGGAGGAGTGCGGCGGCGAGCACGATCTGGTGTTATTGGCAAAGTCGTGTCTGGCACGCAATCCGGCGGACCGCCCCGCCGATGCCAGCCAAGTTGCCGCGCTCATGGCCGAGCACCATACCGGAGTTGAAGCCCGGTTGCGCGAAGCCGAGCAGCAACGCGCCGCAGCCGTGATTCAAGCGAACGAGCAGCGCCGGCGGAAGCAAGTGATTGCGATTGCTGCCAGTGTGGTGGGGCTGGCATTGGCCGGTGCCGCCGGTGTGAGCATCTGGCAAACACGTATTGCCCGGAACGCCGAGGCCAATGCGAAAGACGAAGCAACAGCTGCGCGCAAGGCCGAAGCCGATGCCCGCACCGCCGAAACCGCCGCCATTGCCGCACGCTTCGCGGAACAGGACGAACGGCAAACCTCGGACGAAGTGATCACGTTCATGAAATCGGTGCTGGCGTTCGGGTCTTCAGCCGGCCAAGGCGGCAAAGACACCCGCAAGAACCCCACGGTCAAGGAGGCACTCGATCGAGCCGCGGCGCAGATCGGCGGGCGCTTCGCCAATCGTCCACTGGTCGAGGCCAAAGTGCGCCGGGCCGTTGTGGATGCCTACTACAACCTCGGCGCAATGATCGACGCGGTTCCGCATCTCGAACGGGTGCTGGAACTGCACAAGGCTTCCCTGGGACCAAACCACGAGACGACGCTGGTCGATATGAGCGACCTCGGGCAGGTTTACATGAGCATGCGCCGCTTCGGCGACGCCGAGAAACTCATGGTGGCCTCGCTCGCGGCCAAACGTGTCTTGCACGGCAACGACAACCGCTCCACCCAGAAGACCGTCAACAACCTCGGTAGCTTGTACCGTCTCCAGAAGCGCTATGCCGAAGCCGAAACGCTGTTGACCGAAGGTTACGAAACGCGCCGCCGCATTCTTGGCCCCGACGACGAAGACACGTTGAAGAGCACCAACAACCTGGGTGCTCTGCGGATGACCCAGGGACGACCCGCCGAAGCGGAGCCTTACTTCCGTGAGGCCGCCGAGGGCTATCAACGTATCCGCGGCACCGTCTTTGGCACCGCCCAGTGCTGGAGCAACGTCGCCGATTCGCAACTCGCACAAAGGAAGTTCGCCGCCGCCGAAGCAACGTATGCCATTGCCCTCGGAATCCTGGACAAGATCCCGGCACAGGAAGGTGCCGGGCTCCGCAAACAAATCGCTGGGCAACAAGCCAAATCGCTGGGTTTACAGGATGAACGAGTCGCCCCGCCGCCCCGCGAGGTGAAGCCGATGTAGATCGCTGCTGGTTCGTGCGATCAAGTCGCTGATACCCTCGGGAAGAGAAACCCTCAGGTCAGATGCTGGAGCATTACTGATGTCCGAGTCTGCACGCGATCTGCCCAACAGGGGCCAACCCAATGCCGAAACTGCTCCCCACGAACCAACTCCAGATCTCGGCGAGCAAACACGAGACACCTGCGGAGCACCTGCTCGACCCAATCCGTCAATCGATTTACCAGGCTACGAGTTGCTGACGGTGGTGGGCCAAGGCGGTATGGGCATCGTCTACCGTGCACGCGATCGCAGGCTCAATCGTGACGTCGCAGTCAAACTGCTACAAGAGAAATACGCACTCACTTCGGTGGCTGCCCGCCGGTTCCTCGACGAAGCCCGCATCACCGCTCAACTACAGCACCCCGGCATACCACCTGTTCACGAGGTCGGTTCACTGCCAGACGGGCGACCGTTCTTGGCGATGAAACTCATCAAGGGTCGCACTCTTGCCGACCTCATGGCCGATGGTTCGATCAGTCGGGGTTCGCTGATCGGCACGTTCGAGCAGGTGTGTCAGGCCGTCGCCTATGCCCATAACCACGGTATTATCCACCGCGACCTCAAGCCGGCGAACGTTATGGTCGGATCCTTTGGCGAGGTTCAGGTCATGGACTGGGGGCTTGCCAAGTTTCGCGGTGCGGTACGACTGGAATCGCCAGTACTTGCCAACGTCAGTACGTTCCACGATCCGCGAAATGACGAAGACGACGACCTCCACACGCGAGATGGTTCATTACTCGGTACCCCGGCCTTCATGGCACCCGAACAGGCCATCGGGGCCATCGATCAAATTGACGAACGCAGCGACGTATTCGGCCTGGGAGGCATCCTCTGTGCCATCTTGACCGGGCGACCGCCATACGTGGGCAGCACCGGTGAATCGACTCGGCAACTGGCGGCACAGGGGAAGTTAGACGACACTTTCACCCGCCTCGACACCTGCTCCGCGGAACCGGATTTGGTCACGCTGTGCAAGCGATGTCTGGCAGTTCAACGCG
>JBGTAO010000478.1:0-8742 GCA_041749835.1 Gemmata sp.
TTGCCGCCACCGCCCTTGCCGCCACGGCCACCGAATTGAGCCGGCGACTGGGTGGGATCAAGAATGACGATGAACCCAAGGGCGAAGGTCAAGAGAGCCCATTTGTATTTCATGGTAGCACCCCGTAGTGGGTGAGAGGACTTCACACCTGAATATTAGCCATCACCCAACTCAGGTGTCACGCGAGTTCGGCGCAAGTCTCATTCCCCTTTCAGAAATAGGAAACGGCCTGTGACGCGGGGTTGCGCCGTTTCGATCGCGTGCGCTGTCAAATTGGTGAGCCTGAACCGTCATTCCTTTTTGAACATTCCGTGAGGAACGGGTAAGCTGCACTATCACACCACGACCTTGGCGCGCCCCGCCATTGCACCGCGAAGGACCCTGTCTGCCATGTGTCAACAACTGCGTGTGTGCTTGCTTTTCCTGGTGGCAACCCCTCTCTTTCCGGCCCCGGCGCAAGGCCAGGAGCCGATCCGCTTCGCCCGTTCTCCGGACATCACACCGGACGGTAAACAAATCGCTTTCAGCTATTTGGGCGATATCTGGACGGTTGAAGCGATTGGCGGAGTCGCACGGCCCGTAACGATGCACGAGGCCCACGACATTAACCCCGTGTTCAGCCCCGATGGCAAATGGCTGGCGTTCAGCTCCAACCGGCACGGCAGCTACGACGTCTTTGTGGCACCTGCGGTGGGGGGAAAGCCACGCCGGCTGACCTTCGATAGCGCTCCCGATATGGTCAGCGGGTGGACGCCCGACGGGAAGCAGATCGTCTTTTCGTCGTCGCGATCGGTCGCGTATCCGCCGAATCTCGAATGCTTTACGGTGCCCGCCGCAGGCGGCCCGGTGCGAAAGCTGCCACTGTTTGAGGGGAAGGAGGCGCATTACGCCGCCACGGGCGGGGCGATCGCTTCCGTGCGTGGCCCCGGGCTCTGGTATCGTCGCGGCTACCGGGGTTCCAGCAACGACGACATTTGGATCACTAACCCCGCCGGCAACACGCACACACCGCTGACCACGTTCTCGGGTCAGGACTCGTCGCCGATGTGGTCGCCCGATGCGCAGAAGCTCTTTTATGTCACGGAGATGGGAAGCAAACCCGGCTGTGCCAACATCGTCTGCCAGCCACTGACTCCGCAGTTCACGCCGCAAGGGGAAGTACGTCGGCTGACCGAGCACGATCACGATACCGTTCGGCGGGCTCGCATCAGCGGAAACGGTGAGTGGATCGTCTACGAGTGCGGTGCCGATTTGTGGGTCACCAATACCCGATCGGGGACGCCGCGCAAACTCGCCATCGAGGTGAACGCAGACGACAAGTCGAACACCGAACAGACCGTGACATTCACCCGCGATGCAACACAGTACGCCTTGAACACCGATGAAGACGCTGCGGTTGTGGTGGTACAAGGGGAGCTGTTCTTGGTGCGGCTCCCCTTGGGCGGAAAAGCCACGCGACTCACCGATTCACCAGCATTCGATCATGGGCCGTGCTTCAGCCCGGACGGTAAGAGCATCCTGTTCCTGTCCGATCGCACGGGCCAGGAAGACATCTATCTGCTGGAGCCGGACGACGCCGAGCACCCCGAGATGCAGAAGGCTCACAAGTTCAAGGTGAAACGATTGACCAACACACCCGAGGGGGAAGTGGGGGCCACGTTCAGTCCCGCGGGAGACAAGATCGGCTTCTTACGCTCGGGCAAACTCTGGACCATGAATCGGGACGGTACCAACCAGAAGGTGATTGCCGACGATGCTCAGGTGACCGACTACGATTGGTCGCCCGATGGCAAGATGATGGTCTACGCTCGCATGGATGGCTCGTTCTCCAGTGAGCTGTTCATCATCCCGACTGATGGCACGGCCGCAGCGCGGAACATCACCCGCTATTCCACCTACAACGGCGATGTGTCGTGGAGCCGGACCGGGAACAAGATCGGCTTCATCAGCCAGCGCCGCAGCCTGTATGCCCCGCATGTGCTGAGCCTGCAGAAACCGGGCACCCCGGGCGCGGCAGGCGAAATCGACTGGGACGACATTCACCTGCGGGCCGAACGAGCCACCGGGATGTCGGCCGACTCCGCAGCCATTTCCCCCAACGGCAGCCAGATTGCCTTCCGGCACTCGAACAACGGCGACGATCTGTGGGTCGCCAGCAGTAATGGCAGCAACGTGACACGGGTAACGCTATCCGGTCAGGCTCCGCGGTTCATTCAGTGGTCGCGGAAAAGCACCGGCCTCATCTATTTCCTCAACGGTTCCGGCGAGTTGCGTTCGATTCGTGTAGCCGGGCCAACAGGCACACCGAGCGGCGGGCTTTCCGCAGACCCACTGCGTATCAACTTCCAGGCCAAGATGACGGTTCGCCGCGACGAGGAGTTCGGCGAAATGTTCGCGCAGTGCTGGCGGGCACTTTCCGATTCGTTTTACGATGCGCAGCACCACGGTGCCGACTGGAACGCGGTCCGCATCAAGTTTCAGCCACTCGTGGGTCATGTGGCGCAGCGTGAGGATCTGTACGCGCTGGTCAGCCTCATGCTCGGCGAGTTGAACGCTTCGCATCTGGGCATCAGCGGGCGCATGCCAGTTGCCGACGAATACACCGCCGATTTGGGCCTGATCTTCGACGACTCGTACCGTGGGCCAGGGCTCAAGATTGCCGAGGTGCTCAAGCGTGGCCCGGCCGACAAGCGCGGTCTTAGCATCAAAGCCGGCGATATTGTGCTCAGCATGGATCGCGTGGAACTCACCGATCAAGTCAATGTCTCACGGCTCTTGAACAACAAGGCGAGCGAAAGCGTTCTTCTCGATGTCACGAGTGATCCGAAAGACCCCAAGGCGAAGCGGCGTGTCGAAATTGTGGCGATCGACCGAGGGAAAGCGTCGGAACTGATGTACGAACGGTGGGTTCGGCAGAACGCCGATGCCACGGCCAAGGCTTCGGGCGGCAAAGTGGGCTACATTCACATTCCCAGCATGGACGATGCCGGGCTGGAAGTGTTTGTGCGGGCACTCTACTCCGATCACTTCGACAAAGAGGCCATCGTGATCGACGTGCGCTACAACGGCGGCGGCTTCACGCACGATCAGGTTTTGAACTACCTGTCGGGCAAAGAGCACACCTTCTTTCGGCAGCGCGATGGTGGCGAGGGGTTGGTTCTGCGTAACCACGATCGCAAATGGACCAAACCACTGGTGGTGTTGTGCAACAACCGCTCCTACTCCGATGCCGAGATCTTCCCGCACGCTTTCCGGGCACTGGGCCTGGGAAAAGTAGTCGGCCAGGCCACCGGCGGCTTCGTGATTGGGACCACATCCACTCGCCTGATCGATGGTAGTACCTTCCGCCTGCCCCGCACGGGTGTCTTCACCAACAAGGGCGTGAACATGGAGAAGCAAGGCGTGATTCCTGACGTGGCGGTGGAGATTGCGCCCACCGACTGGTTCAAGGGAATCGACACGCAGTTGCTGAAGGCCGTGGAAGTGGTGAACAAGGACGTGAAGCAGTGGAAATCTCGCAAAGAAGCCCGGGACTCCGGCACCATCATCGCATCACCGGCAGCTCCCGCACCAGCCGGTTCGCTACCAGCAACACCAGTGGCCCCGATGCCCAAAAGCGTGCCACTGCCGAGCGAAAACTCGATCGAACGTATCCCGATGGCCGACTGATGCCTGTGTGCCGGCAGGTGTGCTTGGGACCGCTGTTGCCCCCGGGACCGCTCTTCGCTCTGTTACCGGGATGCTCACGCATCCCGCTCACCAAGACCAACGCATCCCGTTCGCCAAAACCAACGCACCCCGCTCGCCATTGCTGCTTGCAAGCCCGGTATCGCGGTTGTTCGGGATCAAGCGATTAGAACACGCTCCCGTGCAATCGATCTGTTCCACACGATCGCCATTTTCGCACTAACACCACTTTTTCATCACGCCAATAAGATTTGCCAAGTCGCGGAATTTTGCCCCACACGTGAACACGACCTAGCCTGCACTGGGGTTCTGGATTACCCATCCTTCCTGTCCATTGCTGAGGTCGCATCATGAAGAACCTGTCCCGACGGTTGGTGAAAGCAGCGGTGAACTTCGTCAAGCGAGACGATGGTCCCACGGCTGTCGAGTACGCGGTGATGCTGGCGTTGATTGTCGTGGTTTGTTTGGCAGCCATTTCGAGCCTGGGAAGCAACACGAACGATACGTTCAGCTTCGTTGGTTCGGCCATCGCGGTCCGGTAACTCCCCCTCACCGGTGCCGTGGTTGCTACAACGGTTGGTGTGTCACGAAAGCGGCTCAAACGGGGGAGCGCGATCGTGACCCCAACCGTGGTAACCTCATGCAACTACGCGGCATCATTCCACCTGTCGTTACACCGTTCACATCCACGCACGATCTGGATTTACCCCAGCTCAGACAGCACATCGACTGGCAAGTCAGCCAGGGCGTTCATGGCATCTTCGTGTTGGGCACCACTGGCGAGTTTTACGCACTCGATGAGACTGAGAAGCAGACCATCGTGGCCACAGCAGCGGCCCATCTGAATGGCAAGCTTCCACTGTTCGTCGGGACTGGAGCCGAGACCACACGGGAGGTGATCCGGCTGACCCGCATGGCCGAGCGCGAAGGTGCCAACGGCGTTTCTGTCATCACGCCATACTTTCTGAAGCCGACACAGGCGGAGCTCGTGGATCACTTCCGGCATGTGGCCGAAAGCACAAGTTTGCCCGTGGTGCTTTACAACAACCCGGCGACCTGTGGCGGACTTGCCATCGAACCGGACACGGTGGCCCGCTTGGCGGAAGTGCTCAACATCATCGGCATCAAGGACAGTTCGGGTGATCTCCAGAACACCATCGAGATCTTGCGGCGCACCTCGCGAGAAACTTTCAGCGTACTGAACGGCCGCGACACGCTGATTCTGGCCGCGCTGCAAGCGGGTGTGCAGGGCGCAATCCCCGCTTCGTGCAATATCGCACCGCAACTCTGCGTCGGAATCTTCGAGTCCTTCGTGAATAACAACCTTGCAGCCGCGCAGGACTATCAGTCGCGTTTGCACCCCATTCGCATAGCCATGAGTTTGGGCACCGGGAATGGAGCCGTGAAGGAAGCGCTCGCTTTGCTGGGGCGTTCGTGTGGTCCGAATCGCGCGCCCATTGGTGTGCTGTCGGAAGAGAAGAAAGGCCGCCTGCGGGCGATCCTTCAGCAAGCCGGAGTATTGTAACGGCAGTCTCTGGAACCGGAGTTCCCTGGGACCGCGGTCGTCCCGACCGCTCTTCGCTCCGTTACCGGGATGCTCACGCTTCCCGCTCGCCAAGACACCCGCTCGCCGCTTCCCCGGGACCGCGGTCGTCCCGACCGCTCTTCTGCTGCTGACCGGATTATTCCCCAAACGCACACTGCCTGCCGGGGGCCGGCAGGCAGTGTTGGTGTGTCGCGCGTTGCTCGGAATCTCAGAGCACGTCGACGTTATCTTTCGCGGCCCATTCGCGGAGTTGCTTCATCCCACGAACGTTGATCTGACGCACACGCTCCTTGGTGTTGCCAAAGTGCTGGCCGATCTGTTCCCGCGTCATCTCTTCGCTCCCATCGAGGCCAGTCCGCATACGAATCACTTCGCGGGTGCGGGCATCGAGATGTTCCAGCAAGCTGTGCACTCGGGTTCGGGCGGCATCGGCGGCCGCGAGCACTTCCTGTTCGTCAGTCCGCACGTCGGCCTTGGCTTCGAACAGTTCGTCGTGGCCCGTCATGTAGCGCTGTTTGTGCGTCATCGCATCGGGAATACTCCGGGCGAAGTTCTTCATGATCGCCCAGGTGGCGTAGGTGCTGAACTTGTTGCCCCGGCTGTAGTCGAACTTCTCGACCGCTCGCATGAGCGACATATTGCCATCACTGACAAGGTCGTCGATGCTGGCACCGGGGGCCAACTTCTGCTTGGCCTGCGAGTAGACCAGGCGCTGGTTGCAACTGATCAGCACATCGCGGCACGCCTTGATCCCGTCCTGGAGTTCATCGATGCGGAGCAGATCGGCCACCTTGGTCTTGGTGGGATCGAGCGAATCCTGGAACTTCTGCAGTTGATGCTTCAGGAAATTCATTTTCCGGAAGACATGCTGTTCCTGCTCCTTGGTGAGGAGCGGCCACTCGTACAGGTGAACCATGTGCGGCGGCACGTCGCGGGGCGGGGCCTTACCGGCACGTTTCGATTCGAATTCTTCGAGCCCGGGCATGTCGGCGAGAATGGCCGCATGGCGGCTAGGGTCATCGAATTCGACGTTATAGATGTAATCCACAGGGGCACGGACCAGTTCCTTGGCTCGCACCTCATTCACAACTCGGTACATACTCGACCGGGTTCGGCCGAAGCGTTTGGCAATCGTATTCACGGTATCCTCCACGGGGTCTCCCGTGATTTTGGCGTTCTGTTTGGCACTCATTGCAATCACGATTTGTTCCTTGGCTGATGGGCTCAGTGGCCCGGCGACTGGGAACAGAGCGTTATCCGGGTGACCCCGGTCGAAGTTCTTGATAGTGTAGCGCACCGCCTCGGGGCTCCGCCCCAACTGGGTGGCAATTTTGCGGCTGACATCGGTCAGTGAACCGCCGGCGTCGCGGAAATCGCGAGCCATGCGAAGGATCTCGTCCTTCTCCGAATCGGTCAGGTGGCTGAAGCGGGCACCCTTCTCGACCAAACCGCGGTGCTCGGCCACAAAGCGCTCGACAGCGACCTTGGGGAAACCGAGTTGGCTGCGGCCATTCATCTTGATCCGCCGGGCGGTCAAGCCACGAACTCGCCAGCGCGAGATTGTCTTGGTCGAGACATTGAAGCGTTGGCTCACCTCGTCGAGGGTGAGCATGGGCTCGACGGCCTGTTCGATCGGCACCGCTGGCAGCGACCGCTCGACGCGGCGCGCAAACAGTTCCAGATCGTGCCGAAGTGCCTCGCCTGGAATCAGCAGATCGCCGTAGGCTTCCGAGCGGAAATCGGTGATGCGATAACAGACGTACTGATACGGGTAAGCCTTGGCGGGCTCGATCTCGGCCAGCAGTTTCAGAGCGGCGGCGACCTGCGACAACCGGCGGGCCGGCGGCGCAAAACGGGTTTGCTGCTCTGTGAACTCTCGCAAGGCTTGTGTTTTGAAGTCACTCACCGGTTCCCTCCCGGCCACGGACACCCGTCCGCAATTGGCATCTGAAATTCTGCATCGAGGTTCAAGTTCGATGCGATACAATCACGATCCCATCTACGCCCACTTATTCGCACAAGTTCAGTGCGAATTTCCTTAACTGTTCATACCGCCGCGACCGATGTTCCTTAACCGAATCCAAACATACTGCACGGTCGCCGGTTGGGGGTTAACTCCAACTCTGACAGTTAGAGAGATCGGGCTAAACAAAGGGTTCACCCGCCCAAGTGGAACCCGACTCTATCATTGATAGACTCAGCGTTTGACCGGACGCACTGTTGGTACGTTCTCGGCCGGTTTGTTGGTTCATCGCAATTCGGAAAGGCTTGGTCTCGGGGTGTGCTCCGCGGAGACGGGAGAATGGAAAGCAAGTCGCTTGCCACAGCCACATCAAATCCGCGATCATTCTGCACAATAACGCCCTTCCGTCGCTGGCTACAAGAGTTACGTTTGCCGTTGTCCACATCTTTCAGTCTGCCAGCAGTGGTGGATTCCTGAACAGGTCCTGGGTACTGGTCACTTTTACAGGTCCGGTGTTGCGTTGTTGCAAGACTCGTAGCCCAAAATGACCGGCTCGGGGAATCGGCAAACTCATCTCAAGTTCACTATCCCACACAGGTTGTGACTCACACCGGGAGAACTCACCCGTCCGGCGAGATTGCGCCGTATTGGACCCGATCACTCGCTACAATTGTCGCCAGATTCGGATTGTTGCGCGAGTGTCTGGTTGCGTTCCTCATCACCCGAGTGCCACTGATGCGTGCATTCCTCCTCTTGGTCCGAATCCGATACGCTGCCCTTTTGGCGGTTGGGTTTGCCAGTCCGGTTGCGGCTCAGGAAAGCGTCTCGCTGGTGGAGAACTTCCAGCCGGGGCATCTCACGCGGGTCGAGGTAAGTGTGAAGCTCAATGGTCGGCTCTCGCTGCCCCAAGAGAAGGGTAAGCCGGCCAAGGTCGTCCCGCTCAACGGCGCGAGCCGTGTGGTGTACGATGAGCGAGTTCTTCCGCCCGATGCGCCCGATTCGCTGAAGACGGTTCGGGGATACCGCGAGGTCGAGTTCCTCCGCATGATGGGCAATCTCTCACAAGACGCCGGGATTCGCCCGTCCGTTCGCCGAATGGTCGTGATCCGCTCCGATAATCGCCGCGCACCCTTCTCGCTGGATGGCCCTCTCACCTGGGGCGAGATCGATGTTGTCCGTACCGATGTCTTCAACCCCGCCGTGATCCCTGGGCTGTTGCCGACCACAGCGGTGCGGGTTGGCCAGACCTGGAAAGCTTCGCCGGTGGCCGTGAAGGAACTCACGGACATGGAAAAGGTCGAAGCAGGTGTGTTGACACTGGAGTTCGTCGGGATCGCTGAGGTGGATCGGCGGCGTGTCGCCCGGCTCAAGATCAGCGGCACCGTTCGCGGCGTGAATGAAGATGGCCCGAACCGCCAGAAGTTGGAGGGCACCGCCTACTTTGATCTGGAACGCGGGCTCCTGTCCTACCTCTCCCTCAAGGGATCGCATGAACTCCTGGATGGAAACGGGCAGACCGTTGGCTTGATCGAGGGGCAATTCACCA
>JBGTAO010000479.1:0-6057 GCA_041749835.1 Gemmata sp.
TTCTGGCCCGCAGCCCGGCGACCGAGCGACTCCGGACGTTGCGATGCGGTGGTCGCTATGCTGGCGAGGTCGGTCGTTTAGACGGTTGGGATCTGGCCCAGGCACTGACTCAGACTTCACTCACGGAGTTGTGTTTGCCGGGTTGTCTCCTGACAGCACAAGACCTGCGCGGGCTCCTGGTGGCCGATTGTTGTCGCGAATTGGTTTCGCTCGATATTCGGGATAATCACCTGGAGCCAGACGGTTGGGACGCCTTTCGGGGCATCTCCAGCCGGCTTCGCGAATTGGATATCTCGGGCACACCGCTGGGGGCGTTTTCGCTCGATCGATTGCTCGCTCAGGAATCACTTTCCCAGTTGCGGGTTCTGGAACTGAATCGGTGTGGGAGCGCCATGGCCAATATCCGCGCGCTCGCCGATTCGAGCTACTGGACTCAGGCCGAGGAACTCCGCATTCATGGCGGCACCATTCCCGAGAATGCGCTGGAGCCTCTCTTCCGTTCGGTTGGGCCGTCGCAACTCCGAGTGCTTGATGTCGCGGAGAACTACTTCCGGGATCTGGGAGTCGCGGGGCTTTGCGGTTCCGAATGGTCGCAGGGGATAACCTGGCTGGACTTATCGCGCAACTATCTCACCGATGAATCACTGCGCACCATTGCAACGAGTGGGCGGTTCACCCAACTTCGAACCCTGCACCTGTGCCACAACAACCCGGCCTTGGAGGGAGCAGAAGAGTACGAACGCCTCACCGATCAAGGAGTGCTCGCGCTCACGCAGAGTCCCGAGTTGGCGAATCTTCGCGTGCTGAATCTGGGCGGAACGGAAGTGACAACCGCAGGGATGGCAGCAGTGCTAGAAGCTCCGTACTGGCGATTAACGGGGTTGGGGTTTGGAGGCTGCGTTCTGGACGCTCACGCTGTAGAGATCCTGGCGAGGTCGCCACGACTGGCACACGTGACCTGGCTTGATCTGAGCGGCCATGGTCGAGCGTTTGGGGGAAGTGCTCTGCGATCTCTGGCCGAGTCGCCGTACGTGTCTTCGCAGTGTGAACTGGACATTCGTGGTTGCGGTCCCGATCCGGAAACCCGTGACGCCCTTCGGGCTCGCTTGGGTCGGCGATTGAGCGAGTAATGTGTCGCAACTCACAGGCCACTGAGTTACACTGCCGGTATGGCTTTCACGGACGAGCAACCGTTCCTCGATTCCATCTTCGCGCAGTACGCCGAAGATGGCCCACGCCTGGTTTACGCGGATTATCTCGAAGATTCCGGAGACCCGGAGCGGGCTGAACTCATTCGGATTCAACTCCTGCTGGAACGGATGACGCCGGAACATCCCCGGCGAACCGAACTCAACGATCAACTATCCGATCTACTCGTGCGAAATGGGTCGCGATGGACGGAACACTTCGGCGACTGGGTCGCGGGTGTCGAGTTTCGGCGCGGTATCCCGGATTCCGTTTCGTTGGACGCAACCCGTTTTCTTGAAGTAGGCGACGCGTTGTTCCAGCAGCAGCGCATCTACCGCGTTCGTTTGCTGGAAGCAGCTCCGTTACTGCCCAAGCTTGCGGCGTCGCCTTTATTCCGCCAGGTGCGCGAGTTGGATCTCTGCGGGAATGATCTGGGCAAAGATGGCGTCCGCGTGTTGCTCAACTCCCCGCATCTCCAAACACTGCAATCGCTGGATCTGGGTTTTAATGGTCTCGACGATCGGGCCGTTGCGGCACTGGCTGGTGCCAGCACACTTCCCGCTCTCACCGCGTTGTATCTCAACGATAATGGCCAGATCACTTCGGACGGTATCAGGGAACTGGCCCGCTCACCGTTTTACGGTGGGTTGACTCGACTGGATATCTCTGGCAATGACATCAACGAATCCGGGGTCGAGGCGATCGTCGCAAGTCCCGGATTGGCTCACCTGCACCACCTGCGCGTGATTGGGAACCGCATCGGCGATGCAGGAGTCACAGCGCTGGCTCGCTCAACACTGTTGAACCGGATGGTTCAACAGGATCGACGAATCGAGTTGTTTGGAAACGCGATTGGCTCAGTTGGCGTGGCGGAATTGCTTCACGGACTTGGCGACAGTCGGTGTGTGGTGCTCGATCTCACGGGCAACGATCTGGGTGATTTGGGTTTTGCCATATTGGTGCAATCGGGACGATTGGCTCACTTGCGTGTTCTGAAACTGGGCCGGAACAAGATCACGGATGCCGGTGTCAATTCGGTGCGCGGTAAACTTGCGCACTGGATGAGTCGGCTCACGCACCTGGATCTGTCCCATAATCGATTCACACGTCAAGGGATGGGGCTCTTGCTGGCTGCACGGGGCGATCGCCACATGAACCTGGATTTGAGCGCAAATGTCCAAACAGCATCGGGCGGGGAAACTCCGGTTCGACTGGGCGAGCTGATGCCCGCCTTGATCCAAGGAGCTGCCGAAGCTGCCGAGCAAGCCGAGTTGCGGCGACGAATTGCTTACCCGGCATTGAGAACGGGTGAACGCAATCAACCCCCGCGTTGACGGACTGGTTCCGGACCGCGTCTGTCAATCTTCTGGTGCCTCAGCATCGTGAAGCGAAGAAGGATCGCTCAATATGAATAACGCTTGCCCGAGTTGCGGTGCGGTCTACGCAGTCACGACCAAAGATGTCGGCCGAAAACTCAAGTGTAAGAAGTGCTCCTCCTCCTTGATGGTGACGGATGCCGGCTTGATTCCCGAGATTGCAACGGCCACGGCGAATGCACCCGACTTCGATTCGTACGATGCTCCCGGCGTGGCCCCTCGTAACACCAAGCGATATTCCGCAGGGCAGGGCGACCTGCTCCGTAGCATCGGTGGGCTGCCGACGATCCTGTTTGGGATTGGAATCTTCCTGGTGGTGGTCTTCTACTTCATGCCACGTATCAGCGACGCCGCGATCAATCGAGCAACAGGCTCACTGGAACGGATCAAGCTGGAAGAGCAGCAGAAGATCCGGAAGCTTCAGGAAACCAAAGATCCCGAGGAACTGACCCCCGAGGCACAGGCAGAGCAGGCGAAAGAGATTCGCAAGATTCGCAAGGAGTACCGGAAGCCTCAAAGCGAGGCGACCGATGAAGTCGCGTTGGCCACGATCAGCAAGCAGCGCTCCGAGTGGTTAGATCGCTATGGGTTGATGTTTGGCTTTCTGTTCTTGTCGTTCGGCTGCATCGGGTTCGTACGAAGTGAGCAGAATCTGGTGGTAAAGATAGTGGGTGCGGCGATCCTCGTTTTGATGATGATCCTGGTCTTTGGCACGATGAGTGGCTGCCGAACCGGCTGACGAGTCCCTCGCGACATGTATAACGGACCCAATTGTGTCGCGTTGCACCGAATTCCTCGTCACTCGGTTTATTCCATGTCGAATCCGATCGCCGATCCTCTTCTGCCGAAATACCGTCGCGTACTGCTGAAGCTCAGTGGCGAATCTCTGGGCTATGGTGGTGGTAAACTAGGGATCAACCTTGATGAAACGATGGCGATCGCCGAGCAATTGAAACGGGTAGCCGAGCGGGGCGTGCAACTCGCCGTGGTTGTGGGTGGTGGGAACTTACTCCGAGGTGCGCAATTCACCGCAGGAGGCGAGACGATCAAACCCGCCACGGCCGACTACATGGGAATGCTGGCCACGGTCATGAATGGCCTGGCGCTCCAGGATACGCTGGAAGCGCTGGGTGTCGAAACTCGCATGCTCTCGGCGGTGCGTATGGAAACAGTGGCTGAACCGTACATTCGGCGGCGAGCCATCCGGCACCTCGAAAAGGGCCGCATTGTCATTCTTGCTGCCGGGACGGGAAACCCCTTCGTGACGACCGATACGGCAGCCGCCCTGCGCGGTACGGAACTCGAAGTGGAGATGGTACTGAAAGCCACCAAGGTCGATGGCGTCTACAGCGATGACCCCGAGAAAAACCCGCATGCCGAGAAGTACGATCGCCTCACCTACGAGCAGGTGATTCGTCAGGATCTCCGCGTCATGGATATTGGTGCTTTCGAGATGTGCCAGAAGGCCAACCTGCCCATTCTGATTTTCGACTACAAGCAAGAAGGGGCAATTGAGCGCGCCGTGGCCGGTCAGACACTTGGCACATTCGTGGGGCGCTAGCGGCACCTCCCCCACGAGCCTCGGCAGCAGACTCGGCTGACGACATCTTCCCGACGCAGCCCAAGCTTGCCACAATAGCCGATTGAGCACATAACTGCATTCCGACATTGGGTGGACCATGAACACTGCAGAGATCTTGAAAGATTCCGAAGATCGCATGGAAAAGGCCGTCGATGTCTTCCGCAACGACCTGAAATCGACCCGAACCGGCCGAGCGTCGCCGGGCATGCTCGATGCGCTGCGTGTGGAGTACTACGGTAGCCCCACACCCATCAAGAACATCGCGTCGGTCACGTGCCCGGATGCGCAGTCCATCATGATCAAGCCTTATCAGGCCGCGGATTTGAAGGACATCGAGAAGGCGATTCGGTCGAGTGATCTGGGCCTGGCCCCCAACAATGATGGCAAGGTAATCCGCCTCACGGTTCCGGCCATGAGCGGTGATCAGCGGAAGAAGATTGTCGCGAACATCAAGAAATCGGCCGAGTCGGCGAAGGTGTCGTGCCGCAACATTCGCCGTGATGGCAACAAGCATTTCGACGACGCCGAGAAAGCCAAGACGATGACGGAAGATGATCGCGACAAGGGCAAAGAGAAGATGCAAGACTTGCTCAAAGCCTACGAGACCAAAATCGATGACCTCGCGAGTAAGAAAGAGAAAGAAGTCATGGAACAGTGAAACTGGCTCTTACGGCAGCGAGTGTGGTTTCAGCACGCTCGCTGCCCTCACCAAAGTAGTCGATGGGAACTTCCCGACACGGGCAGTGGGCATGTGACATGGAGTCGCGGGAACAACTCCAGAGAATCGCCAAGACGCTGCTGATCGGCGAGTATCAGCGGCACGTTTTCCTCTGTATTGGTGAGGATTGCTGCTCGCGTGCGGATGGTGAAGCTGCGTGGGAAGTGCTGAAGGCCGAATTGAAAACGCACAAGCTCTCATTGGCAACTAGCCCGGCAGCCTGCTACCGCACCAAGGTGGGGTGCCTGCGGGTCTGTGCCGGTGGCCCCATTTTGGTGGTCTACCCCGAAGGGATCTGGTACTTCGGAATGACCGCAGAGCGGATTCCCCGGTTTGTCCATGAGCATCTCATCGAGGGGAAACCGGTTGAGGACTGGACATTCGCGCGAAATCCGTTGCCGGCCAGCGCAGCACTTCCACAATCCCCTTGAACACGGTGCGATGCTTTCGAACCGGGTCAATCCAATCCGTGAGGCCAACGATCCTGTGGTTCCCAGCCGGTCAGTTGCTTGACCACCCGGAGATCGTAGAGCTTGTGCCGGAGTGGCTGGCTGGTGGCGTAAAAAATCGAATACGGCGGCCATTCGGTCATGGTGGCAGCAGCCGCGAAGAACCGACCCGCGTCCCCGGGGCTGAGGTAGACATCCTGCGAGACCGGATCGGCCGCGAGTTGCTGCCGCTGACCCTCGTCGCGCGGGCACCACCCGAGTCGCGCAACCACCACACGAACAACGTGATGTTGGGAATAGACCTGGCCCATCATCTCCAGGAAGACCTTGGTACACGCATAGTGGTAGAGCGGGAGAAACGGTACTTCCGCGGTAACCAGTTCCGGGATCACACCGGTTTCATACGCATCGGGTAGATGGCCATCGATCACCTGCCCGCTACTGGCCAAAATCACACGCTTACCGCGTGAGGCTCGTACTGCTTCCAGCACCGAATAGGCACCTTGTATGTTGTTCGGAACGAGGTTGGTAAGGAATGCGTCGTGGTCGAAGAGGATTCGCCCCTCGCGATCCTTGGCGTCGTCAGGCGTGGCCGCAAGATGGATGACGCAATCGACATCCTTGGCCAGCCACCGAAGTAATGCACCATCACTGACATTGCCAACGAAGTATTGCCCCGCCGGCAAGCCGGGGGTCGGGACAAGATCGAGGCCCGACACGATGTGTTGGTTGGCGAGCAATTGC
>JBGTAO010000480.1:0-4500 GCA_041749835.1 Gemmata sp.
CCGTTCGCCACCTTCGCCGCCATTCGCGCCACCCTCGACCGGCGGCAGCAGCGCCTTCCGTGAGAGCTTGACGCGGCCCTGATCGTCGATGGCGATCACCTTCACCATTATCTTGTCGCCCATCTGCACGATATCGTCGACACGGCCGACGTAGCCCGAATCGAGTTCCGAAATGTGGCAAAGCCCATCGCGGCCCGGTGCAATCTCGATGAAGGCCCCGAACTCCTTGATCGAGATCACCTTGCCTTCGTACTCGGCACCGACCTTGATCTCGGCGCACAGCGCCTCGACCCGCCGTTTGGCTTCCTCGACACCGGCGCTATCGAGCCCGGCAATCGACACCGTGCCGTCGTCCTCGACCTCGATCTTGGCTCCGGTTTCTTCTTGCAGTGCCCGGATGTTCTTGCCACCCGGCCCGATGAGCAGACCGATCTTGTCCGGAGCGATCTTTGTGGTGAGCATACGCGGGGCGTACGAGCTGATCTCTTTACGCGGTGCC
Source organism: Gemmata sp. (assembly GCA_041749835.1). GTDB lineage: Bacteria > Planctomycetota > Planctomycetia > Gemmatales > Gemmataceae > Gemmata. The sequence continues at coordinate 500 of JBGTAO010000480.1, forward strand.
GAGAGGCTCACGAGCATCGTCTTCAGGATACCCAGGCGAGCATCGCGGGCTTGTTCCAGCGCACCCCGCACCACGGGTTCTGTGATGCCATCGATCTTGATATCGAGCTGAATCCCGGTCACACCCTTTTGGGTTCCCGCGACCTTGAAGTCCATGTCGCCATAATGATCTTCATCGCCCTGAATGTCGGTCAGCAGGGTGAAGTTGTCGCCATCCATGACCAACCCCACCGAGATGCCCGCAACAGGCCGCTTGATCGGCACGCCTGCATCCATGAGTGCCAACGTTCCGCCGCACACGCTGGCCATGCTGCTGGAACCGTTCGATTCGAGAATCTCGGAGACGAGCCGCACGGTATACGGGAAGCGCGTGGCTGGCGGGATCACGGCCTTGAGCGAGCGCTCGGCCAGCATCCCGTGACCGATCTCGCGGCGACCCGGTCCCCGAATCGGCTTACACTCACCGACGGAGTACGGCGGGAAGTTGTAGTCGAGCATGAACTTCTTCGAGAATTCATCTTGCAGGCCGTCCACCTTTTGCTCGTCTGCGATGGTGCCGAGGGTGGCGACCACCAGGCCCTGTGTCTCACCGCGCTGGAACAGCGCCGATCCGTGGGTGCGGGGTAATACGCTAACATCGCAGGAGATGCTGCGAACATCCTTCGGGCCGCGGCCATCGATGCGAGTGCCGCCCAGGGTGATCTCGCGGAAGATACGTTCCCGCAAGGAAGCAAATGCGGACGACACTTCCGCCGCCGAGTGCTTCGGGTTCGCCTCACCCTCGGGAACGTAGGCTTTCTTCACCTCGTCTTTGAGTTCATCGAGCTTGCTATTGCGGTCCTTTTTGCCGCTGATCAGGTAGCGCTCGCGGAACTCTTTGCCGTACTTCTGGTACAGTTCCTCACCGAGCAGGCTCGGCGGCACCACTTCGGGCAACACCTTCGGCCCCAACCCGGCCTCGACTCGTAACCGTTCGATGGCATCGATCACGATCGCGCACTGACGGTGTGCTTCCAGGATCGCATCGCCGGTTTCCTGTTCGGGGAGTTCCCGGGCGAAGCCTTCGATCATACAGATTGCTTCGCGGGTTCCGGCCACGATCAGGTCGAGATCGCTTTCTTCCATCTGAGTGAAGGTGGGCTGAACAACCAACTCGCTATTGATGCGGCCCAGGCGAACCGCGCCGTATGGCTTCAAGAAGGGAATCGGCGACACGCGCAGCGCAGCACTGGCACCGATGAGCCCCAGCACATCGGGATCATTCTCCCGATCGGAAGAGATGACCGTGGCGTGAATCTGGACTTCGTTGAAGTAGTTGACCGGGAAAAGCGGGCGGGTGGGTCGATCGATCAACCGCGACGTGAGCGTCTCTTTTGTCGAGGGGCGCGTTTCGCGTTTAATGAAGCCCCCGGGGAACTTCCCGGCGGCATAGGTGCGTTCCCGGTATTCGACCTGGAGGGGGAAGAAATCGCGGCCGGGTATGGTGTTACCTTCAACAGCAGCAACCAAAACGACAGTCTCGCCAAAGCGAACCAGGACCGAACCATGGGCCTGCTTGGCGAACTTACCAGTTTCGAGGACGAGCGTACCACCACCCAACGGGCATTCAACACGAGCGGGATTCACCGGCACGGATATGACCCTTTCCATGTACCGGCAGGAGAACCATCGGCGTGAGCGGCGAGAACTGGGGCGAACTTCCCCCAAATGCACGGACGGCACCGGGAACAGGATCCAGGTACCGCGGCGAGGAAGTTGGCGGGGCCGAACGTGGGAAAGAGCCCGGCGACTGCGTTACTTGCGCAGCCCGAGCTTACCGATGACCGCCAGGTAACTGGCCCGCTCGGTCTCCCGGAGGTACTTCAACAGATCCGAGCGCTGGCTGACTAGCTTCAGTAGCCCGCGTCGGCTGGAAAAGTCCTTCTTGTGCGCCCGCATGTGCTCAGTCAGCTCGATGATCCGGGCTGTGAGCAGCGCGATCTGCACTTCGGGGGAGCCACTATCGGACTCGTCCCGACGGAACTGGCTGATGAGTTCGGCCTTTCGTTCCTTCGTGATCGCCATCTTCCCGGTCTCCACTAACCCGCCGCGTCGCACTCCTGCCATCAGTTATGAGACGACGTCAGTTACACACTCTTCAAAGATTTACGCAATGTAGCAGCCCACGACTAGATGGCAAGAGCGCAAAAATCTCGGACCGCAATCGGGCGATTTCGGACCGTCAACAATCGCGGCCCCCGCCAAGGCCAGGACTGGCTGATCGTTCACTGTGCTGATCTCTCACGACTCATCATCAATCGAAGCAGTGCAGCATTGGGCTCAGGTGTATTATCGAGAATCGACAGAAAGAGATCGCGGTCCGCATCACTCAACGGCGAAGGGTGAGGCAGTGGCGGCAACTCATCAGATGCCGAGATCGGCACGACCTTGGCCTTGCGGATAATGATTTCCGTCTCACTGACGATCTCGACGAGAACTGTCGAGTTCGCAAACGATTTTGGTAGGGACAATCGCGCCTTCGCATCGGTGCTTCGAATATCGGGGATTGATGGCATACCGTACCCCACTCGAAAACGAACTGATCGTACTAACCACTTGTACACACCCATGATAAACCAGGTGTAGCACTTGGGGCAATACCACCCACAACGGATTTGGGCAAATCCCTCTTTCAGAAAAGTGGGAAAGTGGGATTACACAACGGATTGCGGCGATATTAAATAGACCGTCATTGCAATGCGAGTTGCTGGAGGTTCGCTCGTGCCAACAGTGATCGAAACGCTTACCAGCAAGCACAATCGTGATGGGTTTGATTGCGGAGTACCATCTCTTAATGACTTCCTTGCCCGATATGCCAGCCAATACGAAAAGCGGAATTTGGCCAGAACGTATGTACTTCTGGATGAGCAAGGTGTGAAAGTTCTTGGCTATTACACTCTCACCAGTACTCAGATCGAATTCGCGTCACTACCTGCCGATCACACCAAGCAATTACCAAGACATCCGATACCAGCGGTCCTTTTGGCGAGGCTCGCTGTGGACCTGTCAGCCAAGCGACACGGGTTCGGGAAGTTGTTACTGAGAGATTGTTTCAACCGGTGTTTGTTGCTCTCCGAGCAACTGGGCATTCATTCACTCGTCGTCGATGCAATCAACGACGAGGCTGCACTGTTTTACAGGAGCTTTGGGTTCAATCGCTTTCTGGAGCAACCAAACAAGCTATTTCTGCCGATGGAAGTGCTCCGTAAGGCTTGCAATCCCTGACCTGCGCTCGATCAACTGCCGGTGTGTTGTCTCACCCCGTGCGGGTGCGGCGTGCCAGCCAGAACCCCGCCAGCAGTACGCCCAGTGTCGCCGCGAGCCCCGCGACCCACACGCCACCACGCGGCGAATACGCCGTCACGCCGGGAGCCTCGCTGCCGGCTTCGTCTTCATTCGGCTCGGGCGATTTGCCGTTCCTGACGCTGATAATCAATCCTTCCTTGGGGTCGATCTTGTCGAGCGTGTACTCCATCTCGATCTTGTTGCGCTTATCGGATTCTTTCACCACGGTGAAGGCGTCGAAGTTCATCTTGCCCTTCACCATGCCCTCGATCTTTTGCGCGGCCACGGCGGCGAGCAGTTCCTTTTCCGAATTGAACTTCTTCGCTTCAGCAACGGGAATCGCTACCAACTGAGCCGTGCGGTAGCGGCCACCACCTGCCACCACCTTCCCAGCGGTCTTCGCATCCAGCTTGATCGGTGTGGCCATGTCGCCACCCATAACGCTGAAGAAGAGATAGTCGGGGTAATCTTTCTCGGTGGAGATGAGGTGTGTCAGCGGAACCCGCTTTTGACCCGGAGGTGGGCCGATATCCGCGTGCGCCTGCCCGGCCAGTAGCAGCCCGACGCAGCCGACCATCAACATGAGCTTCTTCATGCTCTTCCTCAGGAGTGAAATGGACACACATCCAGACGAGGGAACGATACCCGAAGATGTGAGAAAGCGAAAGGCCCGCGGCA